>NZ_OY760438.1:300000-600000 GCF_963663625.1 uncultured Ilyobacter sp.
AGGTAATCCAAAATTTTTTCAGCCATTTGAAGCCTATTCACAGTGGCAAACATCTCAGCAAATTTCATATCCTTGAGGTACTCATCAACATAATTTCCTGTAAGGTACTTTAGGTCCCTTGGAAGCTCTTTATAACATGTTATATCCGCAATTTTTTGATGATGTTGTGCAATCTGGTGTCCGAAATGCCTTGATCCAGAATGAATCAATAAGAAAAGTTCACCTTTGGAGTTCGAATCGATTTCTATAAAGTGATTTCCAGATCCAAGAGAACCTAAGGAAGCGATATTTTTCGTGTAGTCAGTATTAGTTTTTTTTGAGATTTTTTTTATTTTATTTAAAAAAATTTCAGGATATAATTTTTCACTGAAAACTTTATTCACATTATGCCCATGAGGAATAGCAGTTCGTATAAAATTGTCGAGAGATTTAAAATTGACATCTATTTTTCCTAGCTCAACCGTCAAAACCCCGCACCCTATATCGACACCTATAATATTAGGGACTATGTATTGAGGGTTTTTTCCGCAGTTTATAGTGAGACCTATCACCGACCCCTTTCCTGCATGGACATCAGGCATTACTCTTATTTTTTTTCCTTTAAAAATTTTTAAGTTGCAGATTGATTTTATCTGATCAATGCAGTTGGCATCTATGTTATCTGTAAATACTCTCGCAGTATTAAAAGCTCCTTTTATATCCATAAAACTACCTCCTTGTAAAAAAATGGATATCATCCTTTATAAATTATAATCGATAAAAGTATAAAGTAAAATAAATTTTACAAATTGTTTTAGTTTTTTAGGGCCTTTAAAAAATGAACAATGGAAATTTATAAAATTTTAAAAAGGAATTCTTTTTTTATGAGGAATATAGCTTATAGATTCTAGAGAGTCTTATTTCAAGATTCTTCCATAAAACCCCCTTTTGAAAAGCTGGTGTACCCCTACATCAGCTTTTTCTATTTGTTGACACATATTAGTTTTTTTTATAAAATGAGGGGAAGATTAAATTTGAGAAGGAGTTTTATTATGGATAAAGTAACCTTGATAGCATCGGCTTCAATGGGAATAGAAAGTATAGTGGCCCAGGAGATAAAAGACCTTGGATTTGAAAATGTGCAAACCTTTAACGGTAGAGTGGAATTTGACGGGAAATTAGAAGATATCCCAAAGGCAAATATATGGCTTAGATGTGCAGACAGGGTATTTTTAAAAATGGGTGAATTTGAAGCTTTTACTTTTGAGGAGCTTTTTGAAAATGTAAAAAATCTCAACTGGGCTGATGTTTTAACGGAAGACGGTGAGTTTCCAGTTAGCTGGGTGAGTTCTGTAGGCTGTAAGCTCTATTCAAAATCAGATATTCAAAGAATATCTAAAAAAGCTATAGTAGAAAAAATGAAAGAAAAATATAAGAAAGACTATTTCAGTGAAGATGGAGCAGCTTATAAAATAAAGGTGCAGGGAAGTAAAGATAAATTCATAGTTATGATAGACACAAGTGGAGATGGGCTTCATAAAAGAGGATATAGGGCAGAAATAAATGAAGCACCTATGAAAGAGACACTTGCAGCCGCTCTTGTAAAAATATCAAGATGGATGGGCGGGGAGCTTTCTCTGCTAGACCCAATGTGTGGAACAGGAACTATTCTTATAGAGGCTGCAATGATAGCAAGAAATATAGCACCAGGATCAAACAGAAAATTCGCCGCAGAAAAATGGGATATTATTGAAAAAAACAAATGGATAGATGTGAGGGACAATGCCTACTCATGCGAAGACCACGAAAAAGAAGTCAAAATATACGGGTCGGATATAGATGGAGAGACTATAGAAATTGCTAAAAAAAATGCTGTACTGGCTGGTATAGAGGATGACATTTTATTTGAAACAAAACATCTTTTAGAGGTTGAACAACCTTCAGAATACGGGGCAATAATAACGAATCCACCTTACGGAGAAAGGTTATTAGATGACAAAGCGGTAAATAAGCTGTATGGAATACTAGGAGACGTGTGCAGAATGAGGTTTCCTAAATGGTCCTATTATGTAATAACTTCATATGAACAATTTGAAAGAGCCTTTGAAAAAAAATGCACAAAAAATAGAAAGCTTTATAACGGGGGGATAAAATGTTATTTATATCAGTACTTTGGAACGAGACCTCCTAAAAAAAATATTTGAAACTTATGATATCCATTTAAGAGATGACCGAATTGATGGTAAATAATGATGAAGTACTTATATAAATATTTAATTTTAAAGGAAAGAGGTTTCTATAACTTCTTTCTTTTACTATTTTTATAGGGGCTTTTACTTTTAAATTGATTTAAAGTGTGTTAATATATTAAGATGAATACCATATAAAAAGTGGCAGGTGAGGTAGGGAAATGAAGGTTATTTCGATTTTAAATCAAAAAGGTGGAGTAGCAAAAACAACTTCTGCTCAAAACATAAGCTTTGGGCTTAAGAAATTAGGGAAAAAGGTGCTTCTAATTGATTTTGATCCTCAAGGAAACTTGACCTCAGGGGTAGGAATTGATAAAAGGGGGCTGGAATACACGATTTATGACTTAATGAAAGACCGTGCATTTGGACTTCAAAATATAGGTTTAGAAGATGTAATAATGAATAAAGAAGGAGTTGATGTCCTTCCAACAAATATTAAAATGTCTAAAGTGAATTTGGAGCTTGGGGGAGTTCCTGGTAGAGAAAATCTACTAAAGGAAATATTAAAAGAGGTTTACGGCTATGATTATGTGATTATAGATTGTCCTCCGAGTCTTGACAACCTCACATTTAATGCTCTTATTGCTTCTCAAAAAGTATACATACCTGTTCAAACAGAATTTTATGCTTTAGAAGGAATTGTAGAGCTTATGGATACGATAGAACTCATCACTCATAGAATGAATGAAGATCTTGAAATAGGTGGTGTCTTTGCTACAATGGTAGATGGAAGAATAAAACTTCACAATGAAGTTATTGAACAGCTAAAAGAATTTTTTGGTGAAAGAATGTTTAATACTACGATCAGGAGAAATGTCAAAGTGACAGAGGCCTCGTCCTATGGAGTGAGTATATTTGACTATGCATCTAGAAGTAATGGTGCAAAAGATTACCTTGGTCTGTGTAAGGAAATTCTTAAAAGAGAGGAAAATTAGTATGGTTGTTAATAGATTGGGGAATAATCCCCTTCTCAAAAGAGATAATAAAAAAGAAAGTTTTGAAGAAAAAAAAGAACAGATAATAAAACAATACGGACGTCTTGTACATATGCAACCAAAACTTATAGAAGAAATAGATTTTGAAGATGTTACTTTCATAAACAGATTAGCTTTGACTTCTGAAGACTTAGAGTTGGAGGAACTCAAAGAAAGTATATCCAAAATAGGACTTTTGAATATCATATATTTGCAGGAAAATGGAGAAGGTAAATATAGGCTTGTAAGCGGTCTGAGAAGAGCTATGGCAATAGGTGAAATATATAGTGCTGGGGGCTCAATCAAGGGAAAAGACAGAGTCGTTATTTTTGATAAAGAAACTCCTTATGAACTTTTAGACTCTGTATCTGTTGATGAAAATATACAGAGAAAGAATTTGAGTATTTTAGAACAGTCATTTAAATTTAACAGAGAAGCTGCCAAAAAAGATAAAAAAATAGAAGATATTTTAAAAGAATATCACATAAGTAAAAAAACTTTTTACAGAATAAAAAATGCAATAACTTATCCTAAAGCAATTACTGAAATCATAGAGGATTTAGGGGCTGATAAGGCTGAAATATTAAACAAACTGGTATTTATTTTAAAAGATAAGATGGATGCTGCCCAGGTGGTAGAAAAATACAAGGATCTAAATAGAGATGAGCTTAGAAATTTACTGAAAGAGATTAAAAAAGTAGATGCATCTGAAAAAGTAACAATAAAATATAGTACTAATGGATTTAATTTTGCTGTAAAGAAAAAAGTTCCAGATGAAGTTAAACAGTATTTTGAAAAACTGAAAGAATTTATAGAAAATGATGACTATAGATTTTTAAAATAATAGAGGTGATCTCATGTCTGTTGTTAATTTTGTTCCAAAGGGAAATCTTAATCCTATTTTTGGGATCAGGTTATGCCCTCCATTTCATAAGATACTCGAAGTCATAGATGATAAAAGAGGAGAATCCTTTATAAAAAAAGCTCTAAATATTCAAAAATACAGAGCAATAAAGTTTAAGGGATTTACAGATAAAATGGGGAAAAGTGGGACAATAGTTGTAATTTATGATTATTTTAACGGCAATGAAAATCCAAAACTGGTTGTTCCTGAAACAGAGGATGGGTATTTTGATTTCAAAATTTACGATGTAGATTATAATAAGGAAGTGGATATAGAAAACCTTATTGAAAAAATAAAGAGACTTAGTGTATAATATATACCGGTCTATAAGGCCGGTTTTTTATATACTAAAAATCAAATTATAATTTTAAAAGGATGATAAAAGCTTTGAAACATTTAACAAAGAAATAATTTTTTAAATATTTAAACATTTTCCAAACTAATTAAATTTTGTAATATATTATCATCATTTAAAAGTTATAAAAAAAATTAGAAAGGGGGTAACGTGAATTACGCTGATTTTAAAGAGATAGGGATTGAGGTTATTTTAAAAGTCTTAAAAAAGATAGATGATGAGATAAGGAGATACAAAGAACTAGAAGATTATGAGGGTGTTAATACTCTAGAAAAGTCGGTACTTCCTAAATATGAAAAACTGTACGGAGCTTTTTCAACTGATCCAGGTGAAAATATAAAGGATTATAATTTTGAAAACATAGAAAAATATATTTATGAAATTATGAAAGAAAATGATCTTTCAAAGGAATTTATTCTTTCTGAAATTTCAAAAAGGAAGAAATTTATAGATAATTCAGGAGCAGAGGCAGTGGAAAACCTTTATAAGTATGAGCTGGTAGAACTTGGTAAGAGAAAGTCTGTTCTCCTTCAGGAGGCCAATGAAATACTTGACAAAGAATTGAAACTGGAAAGTGAACTCTCTGAGACTATTCAAGAGGATGAACAGATGAAAATACTAGATAAACTTCCTAAGATAAGGAGAAAATACAACAAATTATCTGAAAAAATAATGAAGTTACATGATAAAATGATCATAATAAATGAAAAACTTGAAAAAAGGTGGCCTATTGAAATTTATGGGACAATTTCTAAAGATGAACTCTTAAAAGTTTATAAAGACGCCATAAAATAATTTTAAAAAGTTATCATATATGATAGAATGGAGATGGTTAGGTGTTTAAATGGATACTGGCAGCTATGTTAATAACTGTAGCAATTTATAGTTTTAAAAATAAAAGAATCTTAGGAAAAGTCATTCAATTCAATCAGGAGGTAGAAATAGTGGAAAATATTAATTTACAGGCTTGCATAAAGACGGATAAAGGGGATATCAACATTAAGCTTTTTCCTCAAGTAACTCCAGTTACAGTTTTAAATTTTGTAAATTTGTCTAAAAGAGGTTACTATGACGGTTTGAAGTTTCATAGAGTCATAAATGATTTCATGATACAAGGTGGAGACCCTACTGGTACAGGTTCTGGAGGTCCCGGTTATAATTTTAGAGATGAATTCAAAGAGGGGGTAGTTTTCGATAAAAAAGGAGTCCTTGCTATGGCAAATGCAGGTCCTAATACAAATGGATCTCAGTTTTTTATTACACATGTAGAGACACCTTGGCTGAACTATAAGCACAGTATTTTCGGAGAAGTAGTCAGTGAAGAAGATCAAAATATTGTAAACGCCATAAAACAGGGAGATAAAATCCAAACTATAGTTATTACAGGAGATGTAGAAGAGTATATTGAAAAGAATAAAGAAACTCTAAATCAACTCAATGAAACACTAGAAAAAACTTTTCCTGATCTTCCAAAATATTATTAATGATTTTTCCCTCAGTGATTTTTCTGAGGGTTTTTTTATATTTTAGAATCTATTTAAAAGACCCCCCTTTAGAATTTTGAATTCTAAGGGGGGCCTTTAAAAAAGTATAGTTTAAGAATTTGAACAATTTTTGATGAAATAAAGGGTTAGCATCTTTCATTGGTGAATTTTAAATGTTTCAAAATAATTGATTACAGAATAAGTTCCCAATATCCAAGATCTAGCCATTTTTCAAATTTATATCCAACTTCAGTAAAGTGAGCTACTTTTTTGAAGCCAAATTTTTCATGAAGACTAATGCTAGCATCATTTGGGAGTACAATAGCACTAATTATGGCGTGCAAGTTTTTTTCTTTTAATTTTTCCAACAGAGATGTGAAAAGTTTTGATCCAAGGCCTCTAGTTCTCACACCATCTCGAATGTAGATAGAAAGTTCCGCAGAGTGTCTGTATGAACTTCTAAATCTCCATTGATTAATATATATATAACCTAGTATTTCAGAATTTTCCTCTAAAACAAGCCAAGGGTAGTCTTTTGAAATATCCCTAATTCTATTTTTCATATGTTCTTCTGAAAAAGGCGTTTCATCACCTGTAAAAGCTGTATTTTCAACATAATAGTTGTATATCTCTGCAATACTCTCAGCATCGCTTTCTTCAACATATCTTATAATCATTATAAGTCCTCCCTGAAGGGTAATTATGGTTACAATTTATATTTCAATTCATATAAATTTTATTTCATATAGGCTAAAAATTGAAAAGTGAGAAATTCTTTAAAAAGCGACATAATTATTTTACCATTAAAAGAATCAAATAAAAAGTCCTCAAGTCCAAAATATCAAACTGTAAGGCATTTTTTATAAAATTTTTCTAATTAAAAAAATACTCAAATTGAAGTTTGATATTTATTATACAATGAATTTTACCTTATTTCAAATAAAAAACATATAGGCAGAAAAGGCGTACATCTAATTTTGGACGTATTCTTAGTAAAAGAAACATAGTTATGAAAAAAGATTTAAGTGCATTAAAGACGGGATAATAATTTGAATCTTTTTTATAGTATTACTTAAAAATTATAAAAATATTTGTTTTTTATTAGCCATTATTTATCATTATAAATGATGAAAACTTTGTTATAAGATTGAAAGAGTGGTAGATTTTTAATTGCAACTTCAAAAATTTAGTAAAGGTTTAAAGCTTAATATTGTATTTTAAAACTTTTTTTTCAAGATTCCCGTCTAAATTGTATATATTTGTTAAAAAAATTTATATTTATCATGAAATGTTGTATAATAAATGAAAATCAAAGAGGTTAAGGGAGGAAAAGTACGAGATGAAAAGATTATTTACATTTATAGCTCTTTTAATGGCGGTATTTTTGATGAGTGGGTGCTCATATCTGAAGAAAATGGATAACGAAATGAATGTAGTAAAATATAATGATATAAAGGCAACTTTTGTGACGAGCCAGGGAGAAATAAATTTTTATTTATATCCCGAAGCTGCACCAATAACAGTTGTGAATTTTATAAATCTTGCCAAAAGAGGTTACTATGACAACAACAAAATCCACAGGGCAGTTGATAATTTTATTGTACAAGCTGGTGACCCTACTGAAACAGGAACAGGAGGACCTGGATATACTATACCGGATGAGATCGTAGGATGGCTTGATTTCTATCAGCAGGGAATGTTAGCGATGGCCAATGCAGGACCTGGTACAGGAGGGTCACAATACTTTCTAACTCTTTATCCGGCAGACTGGCTTAATGGAAAGCATACAATTTTTGGAGAATATGTGGCTGATAAAGATTTTGAAACAATGAAAAAGCTAGAGTACGGAGATGTAATAAAGGAGATAAGATTAACTGGGGAAGTAGATTTTTTGCTTTCTATCTATAAAGATGATGTGGAAAAGTGGAACAGTATTCTTGACGAAGCTTTTCCAAATTTAAAAAAGTATCCCATAAAAAATTCCGACGAATTCGGAAGCCAAGCAGCACAATACAGGGCGGAACTTGAAAAAATCTATGCTGTAAAAGAAAAAGATAAAAAAGAAAGAAAAGAAAGTTTTATCCCTAGATTCTTAAGGTCAGTTGAAAAGAAGCTGAAAAAAGAAACTTCATATCAAGAAAAATTAGCTAAAGAAACGGGGTCCACTTACATATCTAAGGAAGAGAATGTGAATAAAGTTTCTGAAGAGTCTTCTAGCAGTTTGGACGCCAATAATCAGGTGGATACTAGTGAGGATACCAGCAGTGATGAAGAAAGTTTTTGGCAAAAATTAAAATTTTGGAACTAGAAATATAGAGGAGAGGACCCGTGATTTCACGGGTCCTCTCCTCTATTAAGGTAGTGTAAATATTTTTAGTATATTTTTGAAATTTTTTCGAAAGAGAATCTTTTCTCTCTTGGAAAAAGTTTTTTTTCTTCGTCGAAGTATCCCATAGAAATAAGCATTACTACAACTTTATCTTTAGATATGGAATAAAGTTCTTTTACTGCCTCTTCGTTAAAACCGATCATAGGGTGAGTAGAAACACCTTTAGATTTTGCTACAAACATGATTGTCATGGCAAAGAGAGATGCATTTCTTACAGCATAAGAAGTTTTCTTAATATCGCTGTTATAAAGGCTGTTTTCACACATATCCATATAGCTCTGGAGGGATTCATTGTCTAGAATTTTATTTTTTATTTTTTCATCCCATATGGGGTTATCTCTTTTGTAACCATTTTTTTTGCCTATTATAGCAAGGGTTACAGGGGCATCTAAAACTTTTGGCTGCTTACAGGCTTTTTCATAAAGATCTTTACGGGCTTTTGGAGATTTTACTATTATTAATTCCCACGGCTGGGTGTTAAACGCTGACGGAGCCAAAACAGATAGATCTATAATTTCTTTTATGAGATCATTGGTAAGGTCTTTATTTTTATCAAAAAAAGTAGCTGATCTCCTTTCTTTTAACAATTTTTCAAATTCCATGTTTGGAACCTCCTAAAATATATTTTGATATGTGATCTATACCGATAAAGGAGAACTTTTCCTCTGTAGATTAATATTGAAAATAAAAAAACTGCCTTTGAAGGGAAGTTAACCTCATGCTATATGCTCAAATAATATCTTGAATCCCATCCCTATTAAGATAAAGCCTCCTGCATATTCGGCCTTGTACCCCAATAGCTGTCCTGCTTTATTTCCAATATATACTCCAGCAGAAGAGATAATAAATGTGATAGCTCCGATGACAAAAATTGTAGAATAGATATCTAAGCCAGGAAGAAGAGAAAATGAAAATCCTACCGCCAAAGCATCAATGCTGGTTGCGATGCCGAGAAGGATGATATTTGAAGAAATATCACATTTCCCATCATTTACACATTTTTGGTTCTCCCGGGCTTCTAGAAGCATTTTTACTCCAACAAAGGCAAGAAGTCCAAAGGCAATCCAATGCTCATATTTTGAAATTGTATTATAAAACAGGCCCCCTATACTCCAGCCTAAAAGAGGCATAAAAGCTTGGAAAAATCCGAACACAAGAGAAACTTTCAAAATATGCTTGACATGATTTTTCTTCAGGGCCATTCCTTCAGTTAGTGAGACTGCAAAGGCATCCATAGCTAGTCCTACTGATATAAAAAACAAGGTCGTGAAATTCATATAATCCTCCTAGATATAATCAGGGTGAGTCTTTTATTGAGTGTATCTAAATCTTCTGCTTCAATTTGTTGAGAGAAGCTCCCATTATTAAATTGAATTTTCATGATTTTTTTAATAAATTACAGAGGTATTTTACTCTAAAATATCATATTTAACAATAAAAAATAGGATAAGTGTTCATTTGGTGTATATAAACTCAAGAGATACCTTCGTTTAAATTTCACATATTTTTGTAAAGAGATGCTGTATTTTTGAGCTGAGAATAGAAAAGTAATTTTTTGGGGAAGCTGATGAGGAGTTGAATGATTATGAAAAAAAGAGTGTTGGTAGTGACAGGGGGAGGAGATTGTCCCGGGTTGAATGCAGTAATAAGAGCAATTGTAAAAAGGGCATCTCAGGAGAGAGACTGGGAAGTTATAGGGAGTATACAGTCCTTCAACGGGGTTTTAAAGGAGCCTGAGGAGATAGTTATTCTAGACAAAAAAGCTGTTGCAGGGATACATTTTAGGGGTGGAACCATAATAGGAACGACAAATAAGGGAGGTCCTTTTGCATGGCCTGTAAAAAAAGAGGATGGAACTTGGACCACAGAGGACAGGTCGGATAAGATGCTTGAAAAATTAAAAAAAATGGGTATAGAGGCTGTGATAAATATAGGGGGAGACGGCTCACAAAAAATATCACACGAACTCTATAAAAAAGGGCTGAATATAGTAGGTGTTCCTAAGACGATAGACAATGACCTTTTTTCTACAGAATACACATTTGGATTTCAGACAGCAGTGCAGATAGCCACAGAATCAGTAGATAAACTCGTAACAACTGCAGCAAGTCATAACAGGGTGCTCATAATGGAAGTCATGGGAAGAGATGCTGGTTGGATAGCTCTTCATTCATCCGTAGGAGGAGGGGCGGATGTCTGCATCATCCCAGAGATTCCTTATGATCCGGTTAAAATTGTAAAGAGGCTCAGAGAAAGATATGACAATGGAAAGGGTTTTGCACTCATTGTTATAGCAGAAGGGGCGAAAAGACTAGGAGGAGATGTATACAGCAGAAAAAGCAATGAAGCTGGTTATGAAAATCCTATGCTAGGTGGAGTAGCCTATAAGCTGGCAGATGAATTAAAAAAAGCAGGATGTCAGGAAGATATAAGAGTTACTGTGTTAGGCCATCTTCAGAGGGGAGGTACACCTGTAGCATTTGACAGGGTTCTCGCTACAGAGTTTGGGGTAAAAGCCTTTGAACTGGTTCTAAACAAAGAATATGGAAAGATGGTTTCTGTAAAAAATTCTAAGATAACTTCTGTCCCAATAGAAGAAGCCATATCAAATTACAAATTTGTAGAAAAAAACTCCTACCTTGTACATACTGGAAGGTCGGTAGGAATATGCTTTGGAGATTAATAAAAAAGACCCCACCTCTATACGTTAAAAGTATAGAGGTGGGGCTTCTATTGGCAGAGAACTCTTTTAAGTTTCATTGGTTCAATTCTAAAGGGGGACCCCTTACCCTGTAGGAAGTGATGCTTCTCTAGAAGATGCAGAGAAAGGTCTGTGTAGGCTATAATTTCACCTGAGGAGATAAGTTTTAGCTGTACCGCAACTTTTTGAAATGTACCGTCTTCAAAGGGGCAAGGAAGGGTACCTCTAGCCTCTATAGTCTGTACAATCCACTTATTCTCTATGGTCATAGGTTCTCCTAAAGCGTGTTCCCCTTTCAACATGAATTCCCTTAGTAGATCGGCAACAGACTGAAATTTCATTCCGAGTCTTATCATCTCTCCCTCATCTCTCGTTATTATTTCGTTTAGATTTAATTTTTCATCTCCTAAAAATCCTTCAGCAGTTATTTTTCCAGGAATCATATTTGACTGGGCCTTTATCATATACGGGGTCATCTTCATTCTAAAAATCCTCCTTAGCTATGCAAATTTATCATAAAAAATCTTATCCTCAGAAATTCCGTTAGCGTCAAAAACTTCAATACATGCGTTTATCATTCCTGGACTCCCACAGAGATAGCCTTCTTTATTTTCTAAATGGGCTATATTTTCTTTCAGATACTTATCTAAAATATCTGTTATGAGACCAGTTTCACCAGTCCACCCTTCATCTTCCTGGGGTTCAGAAAGAGCAGGAATAAAATGAAACTTTTCCCATTTTGTTTCTAGTTCTCTCATCTCCTCTAAGTAAAAAAGATCTTTCAAAGTTCTAGCTCCGAAGAAGTACCAAACTTCTCTCTCTGTTTCGCCTTTTTCAAACATATCATACAGAATAGATTTAAAGGGAGCCATACCGGATCCGCCTGCGATACATATCATCGCAGCATCTGTATCCTGTTTTTGAAAATCACCGAAGGGGCCAATAAGCTCTATTTTGTCACCTTCTTTGAGAAAGTTATGAACCCATGTTGTGGCAATCCCTCCTGGAACAAGTCTTATGAGCATCTCAATTTGATTTTTGTCAGAGGGTTTAGAAGAGATGGAATATGCTCTCTGGTTATAATCTTTTATTTTTTTATAAGGAGGAACAACCAGTTGTACATACATTCCAGAAGTGAATTCGATGGTTTCCTCTCCTATATCTACAAGGACTTCTTTTATATCATGTGTTATATTTTTTATACTCAGGACGCTTCCTGTGAACTGTTTTACATTAAAAAGTTCTTCTGGGATCAAAATACTGAGATCTTTTTTTATTTTTATCTGACATGCCAGTCTGGTATTATTTGTCTTTTCCTCATCTGAAAGGTATGGGAATTCAGTTGGTAGAATGGGACCTACATCTGTTTCAATCTGACATTTGCAAGCTCCGCAACTTCCACGTCCTCCACAAGCAGACGGAAGATAGATACCTTCAGAAGACAAAGAGGAGAGAAGGGGTTCACCGCCTTTTATTTCAAGTTCTTTCTTTCCGTTGTTTATGTCAATCTTGACATCTCCGTAATTATTGACCACTTTGTCCACGAGGGATATAAGGGCCGCCAGTCCACCGGCAATTGCAGCTACAGTCAAAGGAGCAATTAGAAAATCCATGAAAATACCTCCCTATTGAACGATAAGCATTCCGGAAAAACCTATAAATGCCATTGCCATAAATCCTATTGTGATCAAGGTGATGCCGGGCCCTTCAAGACCTGCAGGAACAGGTGAGTTTTTTATTTTCTTATTTATTGCTGAAAGGGCCATTATAGCCAGCCACCAGCCTAATCCAGAACCAAAAGCATAAGAAGCTGTCTGGATAAAGCTGTAATTTCTTATCTCTATAAAAAGAGAAACTCCAAGGATAGCACAGTTAACTGTAATTAAAGGAAGAAATATTCCCAAGGCGATATAGAGGCTAGGAGAAAGCCGGTCTATAAGCATCTCAAGAATCTGAACAGTAGCGGCTATGACTACTATAAAAACGATGAACCTCAAGTAAAGCAGATCTAATGGGATGAGTATATATTTCAAAACAACCCAGTTAATCATTGCGGTAAGAGTGAGGACTCCTGTGACAGCCATGCCGAGACCATTAGATGACGTCATATCTTTTGATATGGATATAAAAGAACACATTCCCAAAAAATTTGCCAGGAGTATATTACTTGTAAATATAGAAGCTAAAAAAAGGGTAAAAGGGTGTATGTCTGGTATCATTTTTCTCCTCCATTTTTAATTTGGTTGTTTTACGGGAGTTTCTTTTTTTTCATCTTGTCTCATCATGGTTGTTTTGACTACCCATATGAGAATACCAAGGATGAAAAATGCACTAGGAGCCATTACCATAATAGTCCAAGGAGTGAATCCATTGTTTAAGATTTGCATTCCAAACAAAGTTCCGAATCCCAAAAGCTCACGAAAAAAAGCTACGACCATGAGCACCCACATATATCCCAAACCAGAAGTTATACCATCCCAAAAGGAAATAAGGGGACGATTTGACTGAGCAAAAGCTTCGGCTCTGCCCATTATAATGCAGTTGGTAATAATGAGACCTACATATGGACCGAGAGATCTGCTTATATCTGGAAGATAAGCTCTCAGCATTATATCTACAATTATTACAAAAAAAGCGATAATAAGAGTCTGGACAATCATTCTCACCTTTCTGGGCATATAATTTTTTAGAATGGAAACTGACAAGTTGCTAAAAGCAGTCACAAAAATAACTGACACAGTCATAATGAAAGTGTTGGTGAGATTGTTGGTAACTGCAAGGGTAGAACAGATACCTAGAATCTGTACAAAAACAGGGTTATTGCTCCAAATGTTTTCCTTAGCCAAATCTTTAACAGTATTCAAATTTCTCCCCTCCTTTTTAACTCTCTCAATTCTATAAGTTTCTTATTGATAATATTTTCAACCGATTCGCTAGTTCTAGTGGCTCCAGTTATACCATCCACCAGACTATTTTTGGAAATAGTGTCACCCCTTCCAACGCCCATAACGATTTTTATCTTGTCTGGGACTTCTTCCCCTCTGAACTGGTTTAAAAACCAGGATTCCTCTATTCTTCCCCCTAAACCTGGAGTCTCAGAATGGGACGTGATCTCTATTCCAATTATTTTATCAATTTCATTATTTGTGGCTATGACACCGTAGATAGTTCCCCAAAGGCCTTTTCCTGAAAAGCTTGATACAAAGATATTTTCATTGTTTATACTGGCATTTAACACCTCTTTATCTTTGGGGTCGTTTCCAAAGATTTCAGAAAATTTTACCTGAGGATTTTCATCAGGATCTAATTTTATTCCTGAAGCAGACAGATAGGCTTTTGCTTCAGAAATTTTTTGATATTCTTTAATTCTTTCTGCTGTTACTTTGTAGGCGACAGAAAGAATAAAAACAAAAACAAATGTAATGGTAAAGCTAAAGATAACTGTATAGATAAGAGAATCTTTTTTCATGATTTCACCTCTCCGACTCTTGCTTTTCCTATAATTTCATCCATTAAAGGGGCAAAGGTATTTCCCAAAAGGATTGCGAAACTTGTTCCCTCTGGAAAAAGAGAGAAAGTTCTTATCAAGGCCACTGAAACACCTATAAGAAGGCCGTAGGCAATGAGAGAACCATTTTTTTTCGGAGATGAGACAGGATCGGTGACCATAAAGACCGATATAAAAAGGAGACTTCCTGAAAAAACACCGTATAGGGGGTTGGCACCCAGATCAAAAGAAAACAAAAGTGTCTGTACCAGAAAATATCCAACCAAGGTTGATCCCATAGATCTCCAGCTAGCTGTTTTTGTATAGAGGAGATACAGTGCGGCAGCTATTATTAGAATTCCAGAACTTTCACCCATAGAGCCAGGTCTTGTCCCTAAAAGAAGATCTGTGAATTTTGGAATTCCTTCATTTCTTAAAATTTCAAGAGGGGTTGCACCGGCAATTCCGTCGGTCATTCCAAAATTACCAGGGATAAGCCATTTATTTGTCATGTTGGGAAAAGCTATATATATGAAAAGTCTCCCTGTAATAGCCGGGTTAAATATATTACGCCCAAAACCACCATAGGCCATTTTCCCCATAGAGACTCCAAATGTTATTCCAATGGCAGCAATCCAGAGGGGAGTTCCAGGTGACATAGACATGGCATAAAGAGCGCATGTTACAAGAACAGCTTCACTTACTTTTTTATTCTTTTTTTTAAGGAAAATGGACTCGGTTCCTATTCCAAATAAAAAAGAGACAGCGATTAGCTCTAAAGCTTTTAATCCGTATAA
The DNA here is from genome assembly GCF_963663625.1 of uncultured Ilyobacter sp. Lineage (NCBI taxonomy): Bacteria > Fusobacteriati > Fusobacteriota > Fusobacteriia > Fusobacteriales > Fusobacteriaceae > Ilyobacter > uncultured Ilyobacter sp. Next base: position 315,320 of record NZ_OY760438.1, read on the forward strand.
ATAAACAGATAAAATAAAAATAGGTATTAATGAATACATTACTTTTCTCATAATGATTTGCTTCTGAAACACATATATCCCCCCAGTTAGATTCTTAGTTTTGATTTTTGCATTAAAAATACTTTTAAGAACTTAAAAATTAACAAGCCAAATTTTACCTAGTTTATATTAAATAAATACATTTAATTTGAAAGAATCCTTTGAGAGCTTATAAATAATCTTTTTCAAGGTTTATTTTAATTAGATCAAATCAAATGTAATTTAAGGGTATAAAATTTGAATTCAAAAATAAAAACTTATAAATTTTCTTGACATTTATAGAGAAATTAGGGAATAATTAAAAACAGGTGAAAAAAATCAAAAAAATGTTGACGCATATTTTCAACTGTGATATTATACTCCTTGTGCACGAGAGAGGCACACAGATAGAAAACAAAAGGACATTAGCAATTAAATAGAGAAGGAAGTCAAAAAAATGTCAGATATGACATAAAGAAGTCCAAACAAGATTTGGACACAGTTAGGTGTTGATAATCTCGCAAGAGATTTAAATAAACTTTTTGAATGAAGAGTTTGATCCTGGCTCAGGATGAACGCTGACAGAATGCTTAACACATGCAAGTCGACTGGAATTCACCTTCGGGTGATAGTACGGTGGCGGACGGGTGAGTAACGCGTAAAGAACTTGCCCTCTAGACTGGGACAACTGTTGGAAACGACAGCTAATACCGGATATTATGGAACTGCGGCATCGCAGAACTATGAAAGGCTATATGCGCTAGAGGAGAGCTTTGCGTCCCATTAGTTAGTTGGTAGGGTAACGGCCTACCAAGACGATGATGGGTAGCCGGCCTGAGAGGGTGATCGGCCACAAGGGGACTGAGACACGGCCCTTACTCCTACGGGAGGCAGCAGTGGGGAATATTGGACAATGGACTAAAAGTCTGATCCAGCAATTCTGTGTGCACGATGAAGGTCTTCGGATTGTAAAGTGCTTTCAGGTGGGAAGAAGAAAGTGACGGTACCACCAGAAGAAGCGACGGCTAAATACGTGCCAGCAGCCGCGGTAATACGTATGTCGCAAGCGTTATCCGGAATTATTGGGCGTAAAGCGCGTCTAGGCGGCCTTTTAAGTCTGATGTTAAAATGCGGGGCTCAACTCCGTATTGCGTTGGAAACTGGAAGGCTAGAGTATCAGAGAGGTGGGCGGAACTACAAGTGTAGAGGTGAAATTCGTAGATATTTGTAGGAATGCCGATGGGGAAGCCAGCTCACTGGATGAATACTGACGCTAAAGCGCGAAAGCGTGGGGAGCAAACGGGATTAGATACCCCGGTAGTCCACGCCGTAAACGATGATCACTAAGTGTGGGGGGTCGAACCTCCGTGCTCAAGCTAACGCGATAAGTGATCCGCCTGGGGAGTACGTACGCAAGTATGAAACTCAAAGGAATTGACGGGGACCCGCACAAGCGGTGGAGCATGTGGTTTAATTCGACGCAACGCGAGGAACCTTACCAGCCCTTGACATCCCAAGAACTTAGCAGAGATGCTTTGGTGCCTTTTCGGAGGAACTTGGTGACAGGTGGTGCATGGCTGTCGTCAGCTCGTGTCGTGAGATGTTGGGTTAAGTCCCGCAACGAGCGCAACCCCTATCGTATGTTACCATCATTAAGTTGGGGACTCATGCGAGACTGCCTGCGACGAGCAGGAGGAAGGTGGGGATGACGTCAAGTCATCATGCCCCTTATGGGCTGGGCTACACACGTGCTACAATGGGCGATACAGAGGGTCGCGATCCCGCGAGGGGGAGCCAATCTCAGAAAGTCGTTCTTAGTTCGGATCGCAGTCTGCAACTCGACTGCGTGAAGTTGGAATCGCTAGTAATCGCGAATCAGCAATGTCGCGGTGAATACGTTCTCGGGTCTTGTACACACCGCCCGTCACACCACGAGAGTTGGTTGCACCTGAAGTAGCAGGCCTAACCCGTTTACGGGAGGGATGTTCCTAAGGTGTGATTAGCGATTGGGGTGAAGTCGTAACAAGGTATCCGTACGGGAACGTGCGGATGGATCACCTCCTTTCTAAGGAGCACAGACGACCTTCTCTATTTATTTGGTATTGTTCTTTCCCGCGAGGGTTTGGGTAATAACCAGGATGGACATTGGAAACTATATAGTAGAGAAATCAACATTAAATTTTTTTTCTGACGAAATCTACTTCATTCGAAGTAAAGATTGTCAAGAAAGAGAGTTAGCTGATGAACAATTTAGGTTAAGATATTAAGGGCACACGGAGAATGCCTTGGTAACAAGAGCCGATGAAGGACGTGATAAGCTGCGATAAGCTGTGGTTAGCTGCAATTGAGCATTGATCCGCAGATTTCCGAATGGGGCAACCTGCTAGATTGAAGATCTAGCGCGAAAGAGGTAAGCGGGTGAACTGAAACATCTAAGTAACCCGAGGAAGAGAAAGTAAAAACGATTCCCTAAGTAGCGGCGAGCGAACGGGGAAGAGCCTAAACCAATACAGTGTCAAGGATGTAGCCGTTGCTGTATTGGGGTAGTGGGAAGAACGCCTGGAGAACTACAAGGTATCCGGCAATTTTAAAGACGTAACTGGAAGGAATTGGAAAGTTCCGCCGTAGCGGGTGATAGCCCCGTACAGGTAAACTCTTTAAGTTGTGTGTTCTATCCCGAGTAGCACGGGACACGTGAAACCCTGTGTGAATCCGCGAGGACCATATCTCGTAAGGCTAAATACTCTTGTTAACCGATAGTGAATAGTACCGTGAGGGAAAGGTGAAAAGAACCCCGGGAGGGGAGTGAAATAGAACCTGAAACCGTGTGCTTACAAGCGGTCAGAGCCTTTAGGGGTGATGGCGTGCCTTTTGGAGAATGATCCTGCGAGTTACGATCAGTGGCAAGGTTAAGTATAACGGAGCCGTAGGGAAACCGAGTCTGAATAGGGCGATACAGTCGCTGGTCGTAGACGCGAAACCTGGTGATCTATGCCTGTCCAGGATGAAGCTGTGGTAAGACACAGTGGAGGTCCGAACCCACCGTCGTTGAAAAGCCGGGGGATGAGGTAGGTATAGGGGTGAAAAGCCAATCGAACCAGGAGATAGCTCGTTCTCTCCGAAATGCATTTAGGTGCAGCCTTAAGCGTTCAACTATGGGGGTAGAGCACTGAATGGTCTAGGGGGCGTACCGCTTACCGAAATCAATCAAACTCCGAATACCATAGTTCTAGAGCTTAGGAGTGAGACTATGGGTACTAAGATCCATGGTCAAAAGGGAAACAGCCCAGACCACCGACTAAGGTCCCTAATTATAGCTAAGTGGGAAAGGAGGTGGAGATTCTGTAACAACCAGGAGGTTGGCTTAGAAGCAGCCATACCTTTAAAGAGTGCGTAATAGCTCACTGGTCGAGAGTCTCTGCGCCGACAATGTAACGGGGCTAAGCTATAAACCGAAGTCGTGGAATTCAACTTTTAAGTTGGATTGGTAGGAGAGCGTTCTGTAGGCCGTTGAAGGGGAACTGATAAGGGACCCTGGAGGTATCAGAAGTGAGAATGCAGGAATGAGTAGCGAGAAAGGGGGCGAGAATCCCCCTCGCCGGAAGAACAAGGGTTCCAGGGTAAAGTTTGTCTTCCCTGGGTAAGCCGGGACCTAAGCCGAGGCTAGATTGCGTAGGCGAATGGAAAGCAGGTTAATATTCCTGCGCCGGTTATAGTTTGTGATGGAGGGACGCAGAAGGGTATGCGCGCATGGCGACGGTTGTCCATGTGCAAGCATGTAGGGTGACTTGGTAGGAAAATCCGCCAGGTTAGATCTGAGGTGTTACGCGGAGTCTTCGGACGAAGGCGCAAATCCCACGCTGCCGAGAAAAGCTTCTAAACGTTAAACTATAACCGCCCGTACCCGAAACCGACACAGGTGTTCAGGGTGAGAAACCTAAGGCGTACAGGCTAACTCTCGCTAAGGAACTCTGCAAAATGGCCCCGTAACTTCGGGAGAAGGGGTGCCGCTGATTGTGATAGTTACAAGCGAACTAAAGCGATTGGCGGCCGCAGTGAAGAGTCTCAAGCAACTGTTTAGCAAAAACACAGGTCTATGCTAAGCTGAAAGGCGATGTATATGGGCTGACACCTGCCCAGTGCCGGAAGGTTAAGAGGAGGAGTGAGAGCTCCGAATTGAAGCCCCGGTGAACGGCGGCCGTAACTATAACGGTCCTAAGGTAGCGAAATTCCTTGTCGGGTAAGTTCCGACCTGCACGAATGGTGTAATGACTTGAGAGCTGTCTTGGCGGGAGGCCTGGTGAAATTGTACTACCGGTGAAGATACCGGTTACCTGCAGTAGGACGGAAAGACCCCATGAAGCTTTACTGTAGCTTGGTATTGGGTTTTGGCATTACGTGTATAGGATAGTTGGGAGACTGAGAAGACATGGCGCTAGCTGTGTGTGAGTCGCTGGTGGAATACCAACCACGTAATTTTGGAATTCTAATCTGTGGTTTGTAGCCATGGAGACAGTGCTAGGTGGGCAGTTTGACTGGGGCGGTCGCCTCCGAAAGAGTAACGGAGGCGTTCAAAGGTTCCCTCAGGTTGGATGGAAATCAACCGAAGAGTGCAATGGCATAAGGGAGCTTGACTGCGAGACTGACAGGTCGAGCAGGTGCGAAAGCAGGACATAGTGATCCGGCGATTCCGAATGGAAGGGTCGTCGCTCAACGGATAAAAGCTACTCTGGGGATAACAGGCTGATTTTGCCCGAGAGTCCATATCGACGGCAAAGTTTGGCACCTCGATGTCGGCTCATCGCATCCTGGGGCTGGAGAAGGTCCCAAGGGTTGGGCTGTTCGCCCATTAAAGCGGTACGTGAGCTGGGTTCAGAACGTCGTGAGACAGTTCGGTCCCTATCCACTGCAGGCGCAAGAGTATTGAAAAGATCTGTCCTTAGTACGAGAGGACCGGGATGGACAAACCTCTGATGTACCAGTTGTCACGCCAGTGGCACAGCTGGGTAGTCACGTTTGGAACGGATAACCGCTGAAAGCATCTAAGCGGGAAGCCAGCTTTGAGATAAGTACTCTGTTCTATATGAACTAAGACACCTTCGAGACCAGGAGGTTGATAGGTTGGGGGTGTAAGGACCGTGAGGTTTTTAGCTGACCAATACTAATATGTCGAAGTCTTAACCTAAATCTACTATATAGTTTTGAATGCCCATGGCATGCAAAAGAATATGATGTCAGCAGTTAAATGTTGATAACAGCTTGGTGAGAATAGCTGTAGGGGTACACCTGGTCACATTCCGAACCCAGAAGTTAAGCCTGCATACGCTGAAAGTACTTGAGGGGCAGCCCTCCGGGAGGATAGGTACTTGCCAAGCTTTTTTTTATTTTTTGGAATAAAAGTAGAGAACTATTTTTTTATGTGACGTAAATTGCCTGGAAAATTTTATTTTTAACGGGTGTAGCATCAAATGAATAAATCACCTGAAATGGCAGTGATTACTAAAAAAATTATTATAAAGTGATATTAGCTTTAATCCTAGGGGACTTTCTTTATGAAAGTTCTTTTTGTATTGGATATAACCTAAATTTTAATTTAAATTTTAAAGTTAACTCAAAGTTGCTCAGATCATATTTTACTGAGAGAATAAAGGAATTAAGAGGAATTAGATTCATTATACGGTAAAAAAATTTAATGGGATGCAAGAGAATGAAGAAACGTATAGAGGAGGTGGCAAATGAAAATAGCCATGATTGGTTTGGGAAAAATGGGGGGGAATATGTCTAAAAAACTTATAGAGAAAGGACATGAGGTCGTAGTTTACGATACGAATTCCCAACTAAGAAAAGAATTTGAGAGTATAGGGGCGAAATCTTTAGAAAATATAGAGGCTTTGTGCAAGGAAGCTGAAAAAGGTAATATTGATATAATATGGTCTATGCTTCCTGCTGGAGAGATAACTAAAAATATAATCCTCGATATATCTATAAGATGCAGAGAATCAAAAATTATAATAGATGGAGGGAACTCATTTTATAAAGATACTATAAGATTAGAAAAGGAGGTTAGGAATAACGGTCATACTCTTATTGATGCTGGAACAAGCGGAGGGATATGGGGTCTTGAAAAAGGTTATTGCCTTATGGTAGGAGGGGATAAGAGCAGTTATGAGTTTATAAAACCTGTTCTTTCAGATCTATCTGAACCAACAGGAGGTTATGAATATATGGGACCTTCGGGATCTGGACATTTTGTAAAAATGGTCCATAATGGGATCGAGTATGCTATGATGGAAGCTTTTGGAGAGGGGTTTGAGATTCTTAAAGAGAAAAAAGAATTTGACTTGAATTTGGAAAAAATATCTAAGGTGTGGCAGAGTGGCAGCGTAATTGATTCTTGGCTTCTAGAACTTTGTGGAGACCTTTTTGAAAAAGAAGGAAATCTAGAAGGGATAAAAGGTTATGTAGAAGATTCTGGAGAAGGGAGATGGACTGTTATTGAGAGTATAGAGGGTAGAATTGCAGCTCCTGTCATTACGCTGTCTCTTTTACAAAGGTTCAGATCTAGAAGGGATGAGACATTTAGCGATAAAGTCATAGCCGGACTTAGAAAGCAATTTGGTGGACATGCTGTGAAGACAAAAGAAGGAGGGTAAAATTTTATGAAAGAAGCTACTAACCTAAATTTTATGCAGAGTGACTCTAAAAATAAGGATAAGCTTCCTTTCACACTTATAATATTTGGAGGAGCCGGAGATCTGAGTCAAAGAAAGCTTATCCCATCACTATATAATCTCTTTATTTTAAACCAATTACATAAAAATTTTAACATTATATCCTGTGGAATGCCTGAACTTACAGAGAAAGAATACAGAGATATCGTAAAAAATTCTCTGGAAAAATTTGTCTCTAAAAATTTAGAAGATAAATCAGAAGAATTTTTGAAAAAGTTTAGTTATGTATCAGGAGCTTTTGACGATAAAAGAATGTATGAGGGAATCTGTAAAAAATACAAAGAGTTTACTGGTGACAAGAGGCAGGTGATTTTTTATCTGGCTATACCTCCGGAATTTGCTCCACTTGTTATAAAATATTTAGAAAAATATAGCCTGTGTTCTGTGAGTTATGAAAAAAAAATAGTAATGGAAAAACCTTTTGGTGTAGACAGAGAGAGTGCAAAAAAACTCAATCAAATAGTTTTAGGGGTATTTGAAGAGGTGGAAATTTACAGGATTGACCACTATCTTGGAAAAGAAACGGTTCAAAATATACTTTTTTTCAGGTTTGGAAACAGCATATTTGAACCTCTCTGGAACAGAAATTTTATTGATCATGTTCAAATAACAGCAGCGGAAACCCTAGGAATAGAGCATAGAGGTAAATTTTATGAAAAGGCAGGAGTTATAAGAGACATAGTGCAAAATCATGTAATGCAGCTCCTATCCCTTGTCGCTATGGAACCTCCTGCAAATTTTGATGCAGATAGAATCAGGGACGAAAAACTAAAAGTCTTTAAATCCATAAGATCGATGGATGAGAATTATCTGAAAAAAAACATCATAAAGGGTCAATACGGACCTGGAAAATGCGGTGGAAAAAGTGTGGTAGGATATACTGAAGAAAAAAATGTTGGAAAAGAATCTAAAATGGCGACCTATATCGCCGGTAAGTTTTATATAGACAACTGGAGATGGGCTGACGTGCCTTTTTATATAAGAGCGGGCAAAAGGATGAGAAAAAAAGTAACAGAAATCTACCTGCAGTTTAAACAACCACCTTTAAAACTTTTTGGTGACAAATATAACAAAATAGTACCCAATGGAATCTTAATATCGATACAGCCAGAGGAAAAAATATCAGTCAGATTAAACTTGAAATACCCTGGTAGTGAAAACTTTCCTCACCCTGTAGAAATGGCTTTTAATTATAAGGACTTGGCCCATATTGTATCCTTAGACGCCTATGAAAGGCTTTTTTTGGACTGTGTGAAAGGGGATCTGACCTTATTTGCAAGGCAGGATAGTATAGAGGCTATGTGGGAAGTAGTGGATTCTATAAATGAATATTTTGAAGAAAGTTATCAGGGGGAACTTCCAAATTATTTTTCAGGTTCTTGGGGACCCGAGAAATCAGAGCTTCTTTTAGCAAGGGACGGAAGATGCTGGAGATTTGGGAATACATGTGAGTTTCATGAAGAGGTGGTCTTAGATGGTAATAAAAACCAATAGTGACAAGGAACTTTTTGATAAAGTTTTTGAAATATTTATGGATGAGTATAAAAATTCTATAACAGAAAAAGGTCGTTTTTCTGTTGCCTTGTCTGGAGGGGATACACCAAAGGAGCTCTTTAAGCGCTTGGTAAAGTCAAAAATTAAGTGGAAAAATGTGGATGTTTTCATGGTAGATGAAAGGTATCTGCCACCTGACCATGTAGATAGTAATTATAAACTTTTATGGGATAAGCTTTTGAGCAAGATAGATATACCAATTGGAAACATTAGAGTTATAAAATACATGGAAAGTCTAGAAACTAGCAGATTGGAATATGAAAAAGAGATAGAAGCTTTTATAAATGTTAAGGAAAATTCATTTGATGTGATAGTTTTAGGAATGGGTAAGGATGGGCATACGGCTTCAATTTTTCCTGATAATTTAAAGATGACAGGAACAGTTGTTCCCTCATTAGAGAGTGAAGTTCATAAGTATAATAGAATTAGCTTGAGTTTAGAGATAATTAACAGCTTCAGAAAAAAACTTTTTATTTTAAAAAAAGATAAAGAAGAGATACTTGATTTAGTTTTATCTAATAATGATTATCCATCATCTTTCGTTAGAGGTAATGTAATATATGTTATAAATGAAGAAGATAAGTAGCGAATATATATTCGCTACTTATCTTCTTTTAAATAGTGGTGTTGGAAATCGTGGATAGCATCTTTTAAGAGTTCTATATTTTTGAGGTCTGTGGATTGTTTTGTTTTCATTGAGTATATAGATATCTGGTGAAGAAGTTCTAAGGAACGAATATAGTCTTTATATTCTGGGCTTCGATCATCTGTCGGTTTAATTCTCTGGTGTAAAAAATACTGAGAAACTATATCTTGATTTTTTTCAGCATGTATTTCTTTGGTATTTATCCAACGAACCAGCTGATTATAATCTGGAGTTTTGTCTTGTGAAATTTCAATTATTATTTTTGTGGCTTTTTCGATGGTGGTAGTATTTTCATAAAGTTCTTTGAACCTCAATTCGTCATCATAAATTCCACAAGGGACTTCACAATGGGCAAATAAGTAATTTGGAATGAGAATAAGAAAAGAAAAAAGTAAAATAAATTTATTCACAAATATACACCTCCTAAATTCACATAAAAATAGAGATAAGAATGTCAATGGCATCTGCTTTTGTCTATATAATGGAGTAAAACATTGTCACTACTCTTGAGACGTCTGCAGATTTCTCTTGTTATATTTAAGATTAGAGTACTAAAAAGATTTTTGTCTTTTTTAAAAATCTTAAAAAAGTCTTCTTTTGAAAGTGCTATAATAATGGTGTCTTCACATGCTACAGCAGATACAGCATGAGGCTGAAGACTTAGAACAGAAGCTTCCCCTATACAGTTTCCTTCACCGAATTCAAAAATCTGGTAAGGAGTCATGTCCACCTCCTCTATAAATCTGACTCTTCCTTTCTGTATAATGTAGATATGAGAAGGGAGTTCTCCCTGTTTAAAAATATATTCTCCTTTCTTATAATTGGATTGCTTTAAAATTTTAAACAGAAAATAAAGCTGTTTATCGTTAAGCCCTCCAAAAATAGATATTTTATTTAGAATTGGGAAAAGACCCTCTATATCTAAGAGTGGAAGAAGCTCTTTTGACATGATTATCACCTCTTCAGTTTAGTCTTGATACCTAAACTAATGTACAGTCTGTGTTGTAAATTTCCTCCTTAATACATAAAAAAAGAGGTGCATTAGCACCTCCTTAGTTTATAGAAAAATCTAAATTTTCATTTACAAAATCCACTACAATTTTACTGTTATCAGGAACATCTCCTCTTAGAAGCATTTTTGCAAGCTTTGTCTCTAGTTCTCTTTGAATGAAACGTTTTAGTGGTCTTGCACCATAGTGAGGGTCAAAGGAAGTTTCAGCCACATACTTTATGGCCGCTTCTGTGAATTTTAAAGTGATATAACGATCTTCGAGTCTTTTATTTATATCTGACAGTATAAGCCTCACTATATTTTTTACTGCTTCCAAATCTAAAGCTTTAAATATAATAGTATCATCAACTCTATTTAAAAATTCAGGCTTAAAATTTGATTTTAATATGTCCATTACAGATTTTTTTGTGCTGTCAGAGAGATCAGGGTCTTGTATTATAAACTGGCTTCCTATATTTGAAGTCATAATAACAAGGGTATTTTTAAAGTTTACAACTTTTCCTTTTCCATCAGTGAGTCTTCCATCATCTAAAACTTGTAGAAGAATGTTAAAAACATCTGGATGTGCCTTTTCAATTTCGTCTAACAATATAACTGAATATGGTTTTCTTCTTATAGACTCAGTTAACTGTCCACCTTCTTCATAGCCAACATACCCAGGAGGAGCACCTATAAGTCTTGTGACAGAAAATTTATCCATGTATTCGCTCATATCCACCCTCACGACATTATCCTCATCGTCAAAGAGGTTGTATGCCAATGATTTGGCAAGATATGTCTTACCAACACCTGTAGGTCCTAAAAATATAAAAGAACCCATGGGACGGTTTGGATCCTTTAACCCTGCTCTAGATCTTATAATGGTATTAGAGACTGCCTTGATAGCCTCTTCCTGCCCTATAACCCTTTCTTTGAGAGAATCTTCTAAATGAAGTATTTTTTCTCTTTCTCCTTCCATAAGCTTTGATACCGGAATTCCAGTCCAACGGGCGACTATATCAGCGATTTCATCAGATGTAACCTCTTGCTTTAAAAGTTTTGTAGTGCTAACATCTTCTTTTAATTTTTCTTCCTGAAGCTTTAATTCTTTTTCAAGAGATGGTATTTCTCCATATTTTAATTCTGCAGCTCTGTTGAGATTTGATTCTCTTTGAGCTTTTTCAAACTCTAGCCTAGCTTCCTCGAGTTTTTTTGTAATCTCTTCTCTAGAAGATATATCTTTTTTTTCAAGATTCCATTGGGATCTCAATATGGATTTTTTAGAGTTCAGTTCAGAAAGTTCTTTTTCTAAAATCGTCAGCCTCTCCTGAGAACCCTTATCCTTCTCTTTTTTTAGGGCTTCTTTTTCAATCTCTAGTTGAGTAACTCTTCTGGTTAGTTCATCTAGTTCATCGGGCATAGAGCTTATTTCCGTTTTTATCATTGCAGCGGCTTCGTCAATAAGATCTATTGCCTTATCAGGGAGGAATCTGTCACTTATATACCTGTGGCTCAGTGTGGCTGCTGAGACTATTGCAGAGTCGCTTATTCTGATACCGTGAAAGATTTCATATTTTGTTTTCAGACCTCTTAATATTGAGACGGTGTCTTCTACATCTGGTTCATCTATCATTATGGTTTGAAATCTTCTTTCTAAGGCAGCATCTTTTTCCATATGTTTTCTGTATTCGTCCACGGTTGTAGCTCCTATAACCCTGGCTTCTCCTCTTGCCAACATAGGTTTTAGTATATTTCCGGCATCCATGGCACCATCTGTTCTTCCAGCCCCAACAATGGTGTGAATTTCATCTATGAAAAGAATAATATTTCCGTTAGATTCCTCAACCTCTTTCAAAACAGCTTTCAGACGCTCTTCAAACTCTCCACGGAATTTTGCTCCTGCAATAAGAGAACCCATATCCAGTGAGAAGATGGTCTTTCCCTTGAGGGAGTCAGGGACATCTTCTGCTAAAATTCTTTGAGCTAAGCCTTCCACTATCGCAGTCTTACCAACTCCTGGATCCCCTATAAGAATAGGGTTGTTTTTTGTCCTTCTAGAAAGAATCTGGATAGCCCTTCTTATCTCAGAATCTCTTCCTATTATGGGGTCTAATTTACCTTTTTTAGCCAGTTCCACGAGATCTTTCCCGTATTTTGAAAGAGCTTCAAATTTCCCCTCTGGATTTGGAGAGTCCACCTTTTGACTTCCTCTTGCCTCAGAAAGGACTTTTTCAAACTCTTTGGAGTCTATCCCAATCCGCTTTAAAAGTGGAAGATTCTTCAAAAGAGACTTAAAAAGGTGTTCAACACTTATATAAGAATCTCCCATTTTTTTCATAATCTCTTCAGCTTCCATGACTATCCTGTTGGTGGTACCTTCAAATGACAAATTTCCCTGGGACTCAACTTCTACTTTTGGGTATTTGTCCAGTTCATTTTGGACTTCCTTCACCAGAGAACTTATATTCAGACCCATTTTTTCAAGTAGCCTTGGGATAAGGCCGTCATTTTGAGTAATTAGAGCTAGAGTAAGATGCTCGGGTTTGATGTTTGTGTGTTTATATTTTATAGCATAGTTGTGTGCATCATTTATTGCAAGTACTGATTTTTCTGTGTATTTATCATTCATAAGAAGCCTCCTTTTAAACTTTGTTAGCACTCTTCTTGGCTGAGTGCTAAATTTATTATATTTAATATATAATTTTTTTAAAGAAAAGTCAAGAAATAGAGTTTAAGTTTTTTTTAGGTTCTCAAATCATATTCTTGAAAATATAAGCTATATGATTATTCAAAAGTGTGAAGTAAAATCCTGTAAATAAGAAACTAAGCCTCGAAAATAAAATAAAAAAAAAGCTGCTGAAGTACTTCAGCAGCTGAAAAGTTTACTTGTGATAGTTTGGAGCTTCCTTTGTGATATTGATATCGTGAGGGTGTGATTCTATTAGCCCAGAACCTGTTATTTTTACAAATTTACCATCTTTCTTAAGGCTTGCTATAGTGGCAGTACCACAGTATCCCATACCTGCTTTAAGTCCCCCTGTAAGTTGGAATATTACGTCTTCTAATTTACCTTTATATGCAACTCTTCCCTCTATACCTTCAGGAACCAGTTTTTTTGCCTCAGACTCTTTTTGGAAATATCTGTCGCTAGAACCTCTTTTCATTGCAGCAAGGGATCCCATTCCCACATATACCTTGAATCTTCTTCCTTCAAAGATGATCTCTTCACCAGGTGCTTCTTCTGTACCGGCCAAAAGTCCTCCGATCATGACACAGTCAGCACCTGCAGCGATAGCTTTTGCAATATCTCCGGAAAGTTTTATTCCACCATCGGCGATGACTCCGATACCTCTTTCCTTACAAACTTCATAGACATCGTTGATAGCGGAGATCTGAGGAACTCCAACACCTGCTACAACTCTAGTTGTACAGATAGAACCAGGTCCTACTCCTACTTTAACTGCACTTGCTCCTGCGTCAGCAAGGTCCATAGCAGCTTCGGCAGTTACGATGTTTCCACCGATTATGTCGAGGTCAGGAAAAGCTTCCCTGATCTTTCTTACAGTTTGGATTACCCCGTTAGAATGACCGTGTGCAGAGTCTACAGTTATTATATCTACCCCGGATTTTACAAGTGCAGCGACTCTTTCTAGAGTATCGGCCCCTACACCTACAGCACCTCCTACTCTCAGTCTTCCACGGGAGTCCTTACATGCATTTGGATATTCCTCTATATTATCTATATCTTTTATTGTAATAAGCCCCATAAGCTTAGAATTTTCGTCTACTATCGGAAGTTTTTCTATTCTGTTTTCCAAAAGAATTTCTTTTGCTTCATCAAGGGTAGTACCAACAGAAGCTGTAATAAGATTTTCTTTTGTCATGATGGTTTCCACTTTTTCACTTAGGTCTTTTCTGTACTTTAGGTCTCTATTTGTAATTATTCCTACGAGTGTTCCGTCACTTTCTACTACAGGCAGTCCAGAGATTCTGTATTTTGCCATTATGCCATCAGCATCTGCAAGGGTAGATTCTCTGTTAAGAGTTATAGGATCTGTGATCATGCCACTTTCATTTCTTTTAACCTTGTCTATCTCAGCGGCCTGCTCTTCGATGGACATGTTTTTATGGATAAATCCTAATCCCCCCTGTCTTGCCAAGGCTATAGCTAACTTTGCTTCAGTAACAGTATCCATAGCAGCACTTAAAATTGGAACATTTAATTCTATATTTTTTGTGATTTTTGTTTTGAGTGAGACTTCGTTTGGTAAGATATCTGATTTCTGTGGAACCAATAGAACGTCGTCAAAAGTTATAGCCTCTTTGATAATTTTTCCATTCAACATGAACTGAATTCCTCCTTAAAGATAAATTGAGTTTAATAAAAAGAGCCCAAGTCTAAATTCCACCTTTTAAAACTGGTGAAAGAATAGACTCAGGCCTGAAATTGGCTGGACCGCTTCCACTCATAGAGATTAATTTTAGGTTAACCGTAGATACACTGCACCTTATTAGCAGCTTATATGAGAAAAAATAAATTATACTATTAATATATTGGAATGATCTTACCACAAAATACAAGTGTTGTCAATAATAGAAAAATAGCCTTTATGTTTTAAAGGGTATTCTTTTTTAGGTATAAATTAAAAGCTCAACTATTGCTACAGACCTTAAAAATTACCTTAGCTGCAACTCTACCTCTTCCTGAATACTGCCTAGCATAAATAAAATATGCCTGTTTATTCTCCTGTACTTTGAAAGAATTTCCATAAAAATATGTTCTGAATATTCGACATTTTCTAAAGGGTCTACAAATTCTAAAGAATTGGCAATATCCTGACAGAATTTTTTTTCTCTTATAATATCCTTTATATCTGGTTTCAGGGCAATTTTTTCAAGATTTTCTAAGGATAAAATAATCTTTTCGTGATAAAAATCTACCTGTTTTGTAAAATTTTCAGGCAGTATTAGTTTTTTGTTCATTGCTTTTTTATATATTTTTCCTAAGCTTGCCCCGTAATCCCCTAAGGATTCCATGGTGTCTGCCAAAACAAGTAGCATTCTTATAGATTTCAAAATTTCTTTAGAATCTGTATCATGGAGCAGACCGGTGAGATTTTTAAAAATAGAATCTTTTTTGTCGTCTTGATACTTTTCACCTTCGAAGAGAACCAGGGAATTGCCTGAAGGAAGCTCTCTTTTTATAAGGTTTCTAAAGGTGTGTAAATCTTCCTTGAATCTGGTTATCATTTGAACTATTTCCAATCTAGATTTTTCAAGGGCTGCCAAAGGGAACTGATATAATTTTTCAGTTACATAAGACTCTTCTTGCCCTCCTTTTGTATCCTTGCCAATTTTACTGAGAAAGCTCAAGAGTGTGCTTATAAATGGGAGGAATATGAGGGCATTTCCAATATTAAAAAGTGTATGAGAAAGTGCGATGTACTCAGAAATATTTTTTTCAGGGGGTGAAAGCTTACTTATAAGTGTTGCATATCCGTAGAAGAAAGGCAGCAACAATGAAACCCCGACTATTTTTATGAGAATGTGTGCATAGGCGGCCCTCTTTGCTTCTGGTCGTGTATTGAGAGAGGCGAGATATGCAGTTATTGTGGTGCCTATATTTCCGCCCAAAATCAGTGCAAGTGAAGTTTTGGGAGTGATTAGCCCCTGCGTTGCCAGAGCCATTGTGATTCCAACCGTGGCAGAGGAGGACTGTAGTATAGAGGTCAAGGCGGCTCCTGTAATTGCAGACATGATGACCCCATTATAACTTTCTGCAGAAAAAACGTGAAAAAACTTTATGAATTCAGGAATATCTTTTAATGGGTCTATTCCGTTTTTCATAAGAGTGAGCCCTAGAAAAATAAGCCCTACTCCTATGAATATCAGGGCCATTTTTTTACGCTTCTGGTTCTTTGAAAAGAGGAATATAAAAGCCCCTATACCTGTTATCGGTATACCGTATTCTGTAATTTTAAATGCTAGTATCCATCCTATGGCCGTTGCTCCTATATTTGCACCTAAGATTATGCCTATGGCCTGTCTCAGAGTCATGAGAGAAGCGTTTACAAACCCTACAACCATTACGGTAGTGACGGAACTAGACTGGATAATGGCTGTGATAAAAGTTCCAACAAGGATTCCCCGAAATGTACTTGAGGTCATCTTATGAATAATCTCTCTCAACCTATTCCCTGCTATTTCCTGAAATGATTTTGACATAACATCCATTCCATAGAGAAACATTCCCAGCCCACCTGTGACCTGAAGAGCAATTGTAATAAAAAGTTCCATAAAAACCACATCCTTAAGGGTTTGGCATTATAATATAATGCTTTGAAGTTTTTAAATAAGAAAATTATTTTATGTAGGGTATTATAGTTTTATATTTTTCTGTTACAGGGTCAGAAGCTATTTTATCTATCCTTTGGATATTGCTATTTAAATTATCCTTAAGGTTGTATTGCTCTAGGAGCTTGCTTATCTGATTTAAGATACCTTTCTTGACTTCTAATTTTCACCAGTATATTTTACAAGGAGGGTATTCCTGCCCTTCTGGATATATTGTACTTTTTTGCTCCTTTGAAATACAAGCCTACAAACTGGAGACCGTGAATCTCAATCTTAGTAACGTCTTTTTTTTCAAAGATGAGGTTCTCTACACTCCTTCCTAATCACTTCATATACAAGGGTAAAATTAAAATCCTGACAGGATGATTTTTTCAGCTGATCTTCCATCTCGTAGCGGATCAGCGGCAGGGTGTAATTGAAGAGGTTTGTCAGTGTTATTACCCTGAAAAGAGTAATACCTATCACCTTTGGAATTAACTCATTACAAATATATACGATATTTTTAAGAGGCTTCCTCTGAAAGTATGTAGTAAACCATATACTTTCGATAGCTACTTAGTAAATTATTTCGACTATTTTTCCAACAACTTCGTCTAAAATCTTGAGTATTTTAGGTGCTTTAATCGATATACTCACACATATGTACATATATTTTTTAAAATAAGTATTCTTAGTTCTAAAATTTTTTAAAAATATAAAATTATAAAGGAGTTTAAAAGCATGGAAAAAGTACAAAAAGCTGTCGATGAGAAGAAAACCCTTATTACAAATTTAAAAAATGAGATTTCCAAAGTTGTGATTGGTCAGGAAGATATGATCAATAAGACCCTGATCGGAATATTTACCGGTGGTCACATACTGCTTGAAGGAGTACCAGGTTTGGCAAAGTCTTTGACAGTGAATACCTTGTCTAAAGTTTTTGGTCTCTCATTTAGCAGAATCCAATTCACACCGGATTTATTACCTAGTGATATAATCGGAACGGAAATCTATCATGAGAAAACCGGAGAATTTAAAACTAAAAGAGGACCTGTTTTTGGAAATTTCATACTTGCAGATGAAATAAACAGGGCTCCTGCAAAAGTGCAGTCTGCTCTTCTTGAGTCTATGCAGGAAAAACAAGTTACTATATCGGATACTACCTATAAGCTTGATACTCCATTCCTTGTAATTGCAACACAAAACCCCCTAGAACAAGACGGAACTTATCCCCTTCCAGAAGCTCAACAAGACCGATTTATGATGAAACTCAACATAGGGTATCCAAAAAAGAATGAAGAAAGACAGATTCTTGAAATGACAATAAAAAACCAGGAACCTGAAAATACAGAGTTAAATGCAATTATTACAAAAGAGCAAGTTTTTGAAATCAAGGAACTTATACACAATATTTATTTGGATGATAGGCTAAAGGAATACATTCTTGATATAATTTTCAAAACAAGGGAAGCAAACCCATACATTGAATGTGGAGCATCTCCAAGAGCCGGAATAAACCTCATAAAAGCTTCCAAAGCAAAAGCTTTTCTTGATGGAAGAGCCTATGTTATGCCTGATGACATAAGAGATGTTGTATATGATATTTTAAGGCATAGACTTATTCTTACTTATGAGGCTGAGGCTGAAAACTTAAAGGTGGAGCAAATAATTGCAAAGTTACTTGACGAAATAGTATTGCCCTAAAATCAATATATCAAGGAAGGTATAAAGAATGCTCGATAAAGACTTATTGAAAAAAATAAAAAATATTGAAATTAAGTCAAACAGATTAAGTGATGAGATTTTTTCAGGGGAATACCATAGTTTTTTCAAAGGTAACGGTATGGAGTTTTCAGATATAAGAAGGTATTCACCTGGAGATGAGGTTAAAAATATTGACTGGAAGGTTACTGCAAGACAGAGAAAGGCCTATATAAAGCAATTTAAAGAAGAGAGGGAAATGAATTTTTTTATTCTAATCGATATTTCTGAATCAAATAATTTTAACGATAAAAAAGATTTAATCGCTGAAATTTCAGCAGTTTTGGCTTTTTCGGCAATAAAAAACAACGATAAAGTAGGTGCTATTTTTTTCTCTGATGAAGTTGAAAAACTAATCCCATTAAAGAAGGGTAAAAAACATACTCTTTCCTTAATGGAAAACCTTTTTAAATATTTTGAGGGAAATTCCCATGAAAAAAAATTAAAGAAAACAAGTATAAAAAGTGCTTTGGAATATTTTTTAAAAATTCAAAAGAGGAGAAGTATTGTTTTTTTGATATCTGATTTTTTTGATGAAGATTATGAAAGGCAAATAAAAATTGTATCTAAAAGACATGATCTGATTCTAATAAAAATTTCTGATAAAAGTAAAGAAGTTATACCAAAGGGAGCTGTATTTAATTTTATTGATTCGGAAACAGGCGAAGTGATGACATTGGAAAATTTAAAATCTGAAATAAGATTAAATGATTTTATTGACGTTGACAAAAGAAATCTTGTGGATATCTCGACAGAGGATGATTATGTAAAAAAACTTTCTTTATTTTTTAGAAGAAGGAGAAGGTAGTATGAAAAAACTCATTGTGATTTTTATAATTCTTATAAATTCTCTGACCTTTTCAAAAGACTTACAAATAGGTGACCTGATAAGTTTACAGATTAAAAGCAGAGATGGAATTTTAAAGGAAGAGGACATTGAAGAGGCCTTTGATCCTGAAATTTTTTATCTGGAAAAAATTGAAAAAGAGGGAGATAGCTTCAATGTGAATCTGAGGGTGTTTGAAGCTGGGATACATGAGGTGGATTTAAAGGGAAATGTTTTGAAGTTTGATGTGAAGTCAGCTTTGAAAGATCCCAAGTCTACGGCTATTGCTTATAATATGGAAAACAGAAAAAATTTAAGTCTGACATCCCTTAAAACTCCATTCCCTTTGGGTATTTT
Organism: uncultured Ilyobacter sp.; assembly: GCF_963663625.1. Taxonomy (NCBI): domain Bacteria; kingdom Fusobacteriati; phylum Fusobacteriota; class Fusobacteriia; order Fusobacteriales; family Fusobacteriaceae; genus Ilyobacter; species uncultured Ilyobacter sp. The sequence continues at coordinate 334,537 of NZ_OY760438.1, forward strand.
TTGTATTTTGTCGTTGATTTTAATAATTTTTAGTATGATTTATCTTAGTGGCAGATTTTTGAGAAGAAAGGATGGTGGACAGCTTACTCCTTTCCAGGAATTTGAAAAAAACATTTCTAATCTAGAGACAGACAGTGAAAATTTTTATGAATCACTCAGTTATTTCCTCAGAAAATATCTTGATAACAGGTTTGATGTCAACTATCTGAGTGGAGATTACTCCAAAGAACCTCAGTGGGATATGGAAGAAAAATTTATGCAAGTAAAAGACCAGTTTAAGATTGAAGAGATCTTGAAAAAACTTGATTTTTATAAATTTTCTCCAGGTTTTATTGCCATAGGAGACAGCAGGGAAGTTTTAAAAACGAATATAGCAACCATGGTGAAAGAGCTTGAAAATTATGAGTTTTTCCAGGAAGAAACCGATGAAGATTTTAAGGAAGAAATTTCGGTTAGAGAGGGGGCAGAAAAATATGTATAAATTGAAAGATACTTATTTTCTTATTTTTTTACTCCCAGTAATATGGTTATTTTTTAGGAAAAGGAAAAAAAATGCCATAAGAATACCATCTCTTGGGCCTCTAAAAGCAATAAATGCAGATAAAAACAAAAAACACCTGATAGGGAAATATCTTATTTTTACAGGGATAGTCCTGTTGATTTTAGGACTAAGCAGGCCTCAAAAGACAGAGGATAAGATCAAGAGAGAAAAGAATGGGATTGATATTGCACTGGTCTTGGATATATCCAAAAGCATGCTGACAGAAGATTTTAATCCCAATAGGCTTGAGAAGGCAAAAGAGGTGATGGAAACTTTTATTTCTAGAAGGAACCAAGACAGAATAGGCTTAGTTGTATTTGCAGGAAGTGCTTACACAAGAGTTCCCCTTACATTTGACTACAATGTGGTGAAAGAATCCCTTGTTTCTCTCAGCATAGATGATATCGCCGACAATAGCCGCACTGCTATAGGCATGGGAACGGCAACGGCAATAAACAGGCTCAAAAAGAGTTCTGCAAAATCAAAAATAATAATCTTGGTTACAGACGGAGAAAATAATTTCGGGGAGATAAGCCCTGAAAATGCAGTTACCATTGCCAATGAGATGGGAATAAAAATTTATACTATAGGCCTGGGTGCAGAATATATAAGGCAGCATACACTTTTGGGGCCCATGAAAATAAAAAATGATTCTTTGGATGAAACACTCTTAAATAATATGGCCAAAGATACTGGTGGACAGTATTTCAGAGCAGATGATGAAAAAAAATTGGAAACTATTTTTAAAAAAATCGATACTCTTGAAAAAAGCAAGATAGAATCAAGGGAAATTTATCTATACAGAGAGTTGTACAGGTATTTTGTTATAGGGGGTCTTTTGTTTTTAATTACAGGACTTTGGTTTGATAATTACAGGTATATTCATATCCCTTAAAACCTTTTTTTAAAAAATTAATTCAGATAAATCTAATGTTCTAATCTAAAGTAGCGGAATAAATAAAAAATTAAAAAAGGAGTCCTTCAATGGAATTTGGAAATCTAAAATACAGCTTGTTTTTTATTCTAATTCCAATTGTATTTATCATTTTATACCTTGGATTCAGAAAGAAAGCATCTATAAAAAAACAGCTGGCCTTGGAAAACAAGGTTAAATTTGAACTCGTTAGAAACACCTCATATATTTTATCTCTGATTTTGATCGTATTCTCACTTACTCAACCTAGAATTTTAAGAGGTTTCGAAAAAATAAAAATAAAGGGGTTGGATATTTACCTCCTCATTGATGTTTCTAAGTCAATGCTTGCAGAGGATGTCCTGCCTAACAGGCTGGATAGGTCAAAACACGATATTGATAAACTTCTGGACGGTCTTAAGGGGGACAGGGTAGGATTTATTCCCTTTTCAAGCAGTGCATACATACAGATGCCCCTTACTGATGACTATGATATGGCAAAGATGTTTGCCAACGTAATAGATACAGACCTCATAAGCGGAGGGGGGACAAACATCACCCAGGCATTGAAACTTGCCAGACAGTCTTTTAAAAACAGTGACAGCAACAAAAAAATAATACTTGTAGTATCAGACGGAGATGAACATGAAAATAATTCTCTAAAGTACTTGAAAGAACAAAAGCTAAAAAATGAAGATTTCAAAGTTTATTCTCTGGGAGTTGGGACTTCCCAGGGGGGAGGAGTCCCAAATACTGTCAACGGACAGCACAAAGGTTTTTTGAAGGATGAAAATGGGAGAACAGTCATAGCAAAACTTGAGACAGATATCCTGAAAAAACTTGCAGAGGAAGGGGACGGGAAATTTTATATAAGTGATAATTTTCATGATGGTATAGAGGCATTTTTAAATGATATAAGCCTTTTAAAAAGAGGTGAGAACAGGGAAGAAAAAATAAAAAACTATAAGGAGCTTTATCAATATTTCTTATTTTCAGGAATACTGTTGTTTCTTCTTGCATATTTTTTAGACCATCATAAAAACAGAGATTAAAGTGGAGGAGTAATCATGAAAAAGCTTACTATTTTCTGCTTTCTTTTCCCGATGTTAATTCTCTTTCAGGGATTCACATTTTCATCAGAAAGAGAAAATTACCAGAAATTAAAGAGTGCAGAAAATTTATTTGAAGAAAATAAATTTGATGAAGCTGAAAAAATTTACAGCCAGCTCAACACCCAAAAATATCAAGAACCTTTATTTCACAACAGGTTGGTAAACCTCTATACAGGTAAAAAATACAGTAAGGTGTTGGAATTATACGATAAATTGGAGAAGGAAAATCCGACTCCAGAGGATCTGTTTAACATAGGTAATTCCTATAAATTTACAGGAGATAACTCAAAGAAATCAGAAGATCAAATCCTGAACTATAAAAATGCATTAAAGGCCTACAGAAAGGCCATGATGAAAAGTAGCGACATTAATATTAAAAGAAATTATGAGATAACTTCTAAATTATTAAAGAAATCAGAAAATTCCAATGAAAAAAATCAGAGTAAAAAACAAGATAAAAACAAAGAGGATCAGAAAAAAAGCCAAAATAAAACTGAAAAATCTCAAAATGATAGAAGTTCAGATAAATCAGATGATAGAAAGGACAAGGGATCAAAGGAGAAAAAAAATAATGACATTGATAATAAAAGTTCCCTTGAGTCATCTGAAAAGAAAGATTCTAAAAATGTAAACAAACCGACTGAGGCTTCAAAAAAAAATGGACAATCAGAGGAAAAGAGTAATAAAAAAGATCAAAAGCTTGAAGAATTGATGTATCATTTAAAAAATATAGAGAATTTGGAAAAAGAGAGTCTAAAGAATAATCAAAAAATTATCAATCAGAATGTAAACACTTCTGATAACAGTAAAAACTGGTAATATTAAAAACTTAAGTTTTGTGAGGTGAAATTTAAATTAAAGATGAAAAGGATAGAATTTAAATACGCAATATTAATCTTAACATTACATTTCTTAATTGTACAAAGCGTCTTTTCTCAAATGATTTTAGATTCCAGTGATACCAGTATTTCTGAGAATGAGACAACTATACTTTCTGTAATTTTAAAGAATGAAAAAACAAAAGATTTTAATATCCAAGGAATTGAAAATTTTGAAATCATGTCGCAAAGTCAGCAAAAGAGCACCCAGATAATAAATGGGAAAATGAGTTCTTCCATTGTATATCAATACACGATACTTCCAAAATTAAAGGGAAATTTTGATTTAAAAGCTCTTTCTAAAACCACTGAAAGCAATAGTTTAAGGATAGAAGTTTCTGGAGCAGATAATAGTAATTTAAACAATGAAAATAAAGATTTTTATGTAGAAAGTAATTTGGACAAAGGTACTTATTATTTTGGTGAAAAGATAGTTTTAGACGAACATCTGATAACCACCGTAAATATTAAAAATTTTGGTTTCGTTGAACCTGCTTCATTTAAAGATTTTTCTCAAGAAGAGTTCACTGATAAAAATTTTGATGCTAAATACACCAGGGTAAACGGGAAAAAAGCCATTGACTATACAGTGTATAAGGGGGTTTTGGAACCGTTGACAAGTGGGGTATTAACCATTCCATCCCGTACCCTTCAGCTCAGCTTATTACAAGGAGAATCTTTTTTATCCAATACAGTTTCTAAATTCCTTAAAACCCGGGAGAAAAAGATCACCGTCATTAAACTTCCTTCAAATCAACCCAAAAATTTTAGTGGTATTGTAGGGACGTTTACAATGGATTCTAAATATGACAGGAGTTCAGTTTCTTTAGGAGAAGCGGTAACACTTGATGTGAAGATAAAGGGTAACGGGAATACTGATCCATTGGAAAAAATAGTTGCCTCAAATATTCAAAATTTTAAAATTTATGAAAATATTAAAAATTCAGATGAATCTGTTTCAAATAACGGCTATTATTCAGAAAAAGAGTTTGAAGTGATTTTTATTCCTCAAAAGGTTGGTAAAATAAAAATTCCTGAAATAAAAATTCCTTATTTTAATACAGAATCAAAAGACTATGATTTTCTTACAATCCCAGAAGCTGAACTAATAGTTGAAAATGATGGTTCTGTCCTTAAAAACAATTTAAATTCTACAGTTGTACCTAACGAGGGTTTAAATGATAGTGTTTCCAGTAGTAAACCTTCCGAAAATAGTTATATAACTATTTCTCAAATGGAACCAGAATCACGCAATAAAGACGATAAGATCTTTAATAAAAAGAATTTTATTATTCTTGCAGTAATAACAGTTTTTTCTCTTGCGTTTAATGTATTTGGAGTTTTGGTTCCTGGAATAAAAAGGAGAAAGGCTAATAAAGTTCCTTCTAACATAAAAGAGATAATAAAGGCGCTGAAAAGAGATGAGGATTTAGATAAAATCTTTTTATATTTTAATGAGGGTTTAAAATTAAAATATGGGATAAATATAAAAAGTATGAGTTGTTCTCAAATATATTCTTATTTTGATAATTATAACCCCAATACTTTAAAAGAAATAAATCAAACAGAAAAATCTAAACTAGAAATGATTATAAAAATCAAAAAAGAATGGGAGGATTTTAAGTTTTTAAATAAAAGACCTGATATTTTTAGAATAAAAGATCTAAAAAAAGAAATTACTGAAATTATATCATAAGAAATTAACAAAAGCTAAACTTTCAAATTAAAAAATATTTTATTTCGCCCCAAAATAATTCTTGGGGCGTGGTAATGTAACACCTTTTGTGTATTCTCCAAATCTTAATTACTGAATAAACCAACAGGCTCTCTCTAAAATAAATATTCTGAGAGTCTGTCTTCATATTTAATTGCCAATTGTCCAAGAATCTGATCCCAACCTCTTTTAAAACTCCTATCCCATTTTTTATCCAGATCAATTACTACAAGATATAACTGCTTCAAGAGAGACATATCTGTAGGAAATACCCCCTTGGATTTAGTAACTTTTCTGAATTGCCTGTGGACGTTTTCTATCACATTGGTTGTATACATCACCTTTTTTATTTCTTCTGTATACTCATAGAATGCACTTAATTGACTCCAGTTCACTTCCCAGCTCCTTAGAGCGTATGGATATTTCGCTTTCCAGGAATCCTTGACAGAATTAAGAGCAGTTAGCCCTGCTTCTTCACTTGGGGCAGTATAAATAGATTTTAAGTCATGCGCAAAAGATTTTCTGTCTTTGTAGCTTACATATTTTAGCGTATTCCTTATTTGGTGAACTATGCACCTCTGAATCTGAGCCTGTGGAAATACACTCAGAATAGCATTATCAAATCCGTTCAGACCATCTACAGAAGCGATTAAGATATCTTTAACACCTCTATTTTTAAGATCAGTCATTACTGATAACCAAAATTTTGAGGTCTCATTCTCACCTATATATATTCCTAAAATTTCTTTTCTTCCTTCTAAAGTAACTCCTAAGACAACGTAGGCAGCCTTTTTAACAATTCTATTCTCCTCTTTGACTGAATAGTGGACTGCATCAAGGAAAATGAATGGATATACAGGATCAAGAGGTCTACTCTGCCATTCCTGAATAAGAGGAATTAGTTTATCTGTTATTCTACTAACACTCTCTGCAGATACTTCAAATCCATATATATCCTGAACATGAGAGCTGATATCCCTAGTACTCATTCCCTTTCCATAAAGCGATAGAATATTATCCTCCAATTTAGAGATGTCCCTTTGATGTTTTTCAACAATCTTAGGTTGATATGCACCTTCTCTGTCTCTGGGAACGAGGAGATCAATGTTTCCAGCGCTTGATTTAACAGTTTTCTTGTACTTACCATTTCTAGAGTTAGTAGTAGATTTATTGGCTAAATCATACTTGGAATATCCAAGCTCTTCTTCAATTTCAGCTTCTAAAGCTTCCTGGATAGTATCTTTAAAAATATCCTTTAAAGCTTCTTCGATATCCTTAATAGATTTAAAGTTTCCTTCTCTAACAAAATCTCTGACAAGTTCCTTCGGTAATCTAGCCATAAAAAAATCCCTCCCTTAATTACATAGATACTACAGTATCATTCAGTAATCAAGAGAAGGACTCAAAAACACAAAAATATTTACACCACCTGGGGCGTTTTATAATTTAATTTTTTTCTTTTCAATGATAAAATGTTTTTATCTCACAGACAATCCTTTTTAATGTTTGCTCGGACTTACATTATACCCAGGAAATGTCTATGGGATTTTTTTGCAATTAATTATACAATTTATGTGTATAAAAAAAATAAAAACTGGTATTATATAGTAAAAGATATTTTCATATGAGGTGATTAATATTAAGAGTGAATATACGTTTGATAAAAATATAAGGGGAAGAGCTATTTTAGCTGGACTAGATGTCTACCAAAAGGGAGACAAAATAAGTTTAGAAGATTCGTTAAATGAACTGAAAGAGCTGGCAGGTGCAGCAAGTATAGAGGTGGTAGATGTCATCACCCAGAGCAGAGAAAAGATGGAATCCTCTACATATATGGGTAAAGGAAAGATAGAGGAGATAAGAGATCAGGCCATAAGAAAAGATGCAGATATGGTGATCTTTGATGACGAACTCTCTGGTATACAGATTCGTAATTTAGAAGCAATAATAGGAGTAGAAGTAATAGACAGAACCAGCCTGATTCTAGATATATTTGGTCACAGGGCAAAATCCAAAGAGGGAAAACTCCAGGTGGAACTTGCGATGCTGAAGTACCAAAAACCCAGACTTATAGGATTGGGTGGGGAACTCTCAAGGACAGGAGCTGGTATAGGAACCAGAGGCTTAGGAGAGACAAAACTAGAACTCGACAGAAGGGTAATCTCAAAGCGTATAAGTGATATTGAAAAAGAGCTGGAAGAGGTAAAAAAACAGAGAGAAGTCCAGAGGAAACAGCGTAAAAGAACCTCTATACCTACGGTGGCTCTTGTGGGATACACCAATGCGGGGAAGTCTACAATTATGAACCACCTCATGCAGATGGGTGAAGAGGAAGATACCAGAACCAAGTCCTTCGTAAAAGACATGCTTTTTGCAACTTTAGACCCTTTTCACAGGAGGATAAAACTTAAGGACAATCTGGAGTTTATACTCATAGATACTGTAGGTTTTGTAAGCAAACTTCCCCACGCACTTATAGAGTCTTTTAAATCAACTCTTGAAGAGGTTGAAGAGGCGAACTTACTTCTATATGTTGTGGATATATCACGAGAAGACTATAAACATCAACTGAAGGTTACAAGAAATGTGGTAGAGGAACTAAATGTAAAAGATACTCCATTCCTTGTGGTTTACAATAAGATTGACAAGCTGAGTTCTGAGGAATTAAAAAAAACAGGCGATATATTTGAAAGGTCTGTGTACATATCCGCAATAAACGGTGAAGGGGTAGACATCCTCTTAAAGGAGATAGAAAAAGAAATTTTTAAAGCGAACAAAGAGCTGACTCTATTGATCCCTTTCTCTAGAGGGGATATTTCATCCTATATTTTAGACAACACGAGAGTATTGCAGCAGGAGTATACAGACGAAGGACTTCTTGTTACTACTTTTCTAAAACCTGAAGATCAAGAAAAATATAAACAGTTTATTATAGGGGAGAAAAAGGAAGAATAAATAAAAAAAACAGGGTTGAAATTTGTAGGGATTATTCTGAATAGAATAAAATATTCAAATGATTTTTGGGAGGTTTTTTATGAGGGTGCTTGTTACTGGGGGGGGCTGGTTATATAGGGAGCCACGCTGTGGTAGAACTTTTGGATGATGGATATGAGGTGATTGTGCTAGACAATCTGGAAACTGGTCATATGAAGCTTGTAGACAGCAGGGCAAAGTTTTATAAGGCTGACCTCAGAGACATTAAAAGTCTTAGGAGTGTTTTTCAAAAAGAGAAGATAGATGTGGTTATGAATTTTGCAGCTTATATAAAAGTAGGGGAGAGTGTAGCAGAGCCCAATAAATATTATGATAATAATACTGGTGGAGTACTTAATCTTTTAGATGTTATGAGAGAATTTAATGTAAAAAATATAGTATTCTCTTCTACCGCAGCCGTATATGGGGATGTAGCAATAGATACCTGTGTGGCAGAAATTTTTGTTACTCAGCCTATAAACCCTTACGGAATGAGTAAATTCATGGCAGAGAGAATCATAATGGATTCATCTTCTGCATATGATATGAATTATGTTATTTTTAGATATTTCAACGTAGCAGGAGCTCATGAAAAATACAATATTGGTCAGTTGGGAGAGGGAATGACATCGCTGATTCCTGTGGTATTGGAGGTTGCAAAAGGAGAAAGGGATAGAGTAGAGATCTTTGGAGATACGTATAATACTAAAGATGGGACAGGAGTGAGAGACTTTATTCATGTGGCTGATCTAGCCCGTGCCCATGTGATGGCAATCAATAAACTGAAAAAAGGTGAGAGTGGCTTATTCAATCTTGGAAATGGAACCGGATTTTCCGTTCTTGAGATTCTCAATGCTTCTAGACGAGTGACAGGCAGGGAAATACCCTCTGTTATGGCTGAGAAGCGTGCAGGAGACCCAGCCTGCGTTGTGGCATGCAGTGTGAAAGCCAACCAAGAATTAGGGTGGGAGCCAAAGTATACAAATTTAGACGATATAATAAAAACTGCATGGGAATGGTATAAAAATATATAAAGGAGCCTCTTTGGGCTCCTTTATATATTTTTATAGCACTGGATTTATTGACTAGATCACACTTGGAATATCCAAGCTCTTCTTAAATTTTAGCATCTAGAGTTTCTTGTATAGTATCTTTAAAAATATCCTTTAAAGTTTTGGAGTTAAATCTGTTATTTAAAAATTAAGATAGATTATATTTCTTCACCACATTTTTTTAAAAGTTCATTCCATCTTCTGTCTACTTCATTTTGCATCTCTTCAATAAGGTGTTTATTCTCAGGTTTAAACAAATGTTTAAATCTACCCTGAGTTTTTAGGAACTCTTCAATTGGAAGTTTATTCTTAGGCCTATATGAAAGCTTCCATTCCCCATTAATAACTTCAAAGCAAGGCCAATAGCAGGTTTCTACCGCCATCTTACAGATCTCCATTAGTTTTGATTCATCATACCTCCATCCTCTAGGGCATGGAGCCATCACATTTAGATAGGCAGCTCCTTTAGTATAGATTGCTTTTTCCGCCTTTTCATGCAGGTCCTTCATATTACCGATAAAAGTAGTCTGAGCTGCATATGGAATATTATGAGCTGCCATTATTGCAGCCATGTCTTTTCTTGGTTGAATTTTACCAGCACTTTGTGAGCCTACTGGGGTTGTTGTTGTGTCGGCATACTTAGGTGTGGCCGACGATCTTTGGATACCTGTATTCATATAGGCTCCATTATCATAACACACATATACCATGTCATGATTTCTTTCCATTGCACCAGAAAGTGACTGGAATCCTATATCATAAGTTCCACCGTCTCCACCAAATGCAATAAACTTATATGTTTCATCTAATTTCCCCTTCCTTCTGAGCGCATTATAAGCGCCTTCCACTCCACTCATTGTTGCTCCTGAATTTTCAAAAGCTGTATGAATAAAAGAATCCTTCCAGGCTGTATATGGGTAAAGGAAAGTTGAAACCTCTAAACAACTTGTCGCACTAACAATAGTAGCTTTGTCTTCTGGTTTTAGTGCTCTAAGTATTCCTCTTACTGCAATAGGAGCACCACACCCGGCACACATTCTGTGTCCTCCTGAAAGTCTTTCAGGTTTATTCATCTCTTCTTTTAAGTTATATGCCATTTCTGTCCTCCTATCCTCTTACGCCAAGATATCTGTATATGTCATCCATAGATGTCCCTTTTATATCACCAATCTCCTTATACACTTGTTTTGCCAGCTCCACTGTAAAGTCTCTACCACCTAGACCATAAATATAGTTAACGACACTAGGTTTTTCAGATAGGTCGTACATTGCTGATCTTACCTCAGCAAAAAGAGGTCCTCCTGCTGCTGAAAATCCTTCGCACTTATCCATAACAGCAATGGCTTTAAGATGCTTTAAAGCTTCTGCTAGTTCATGCATGGGGAATGGTCTGAATACTCTTATCTTAATAAGCCCTACCTTTTTTCCTTCTTTTCTCAATTCATCTACTGCTACTTTGGCAGTTCCAGCTGAAGAGTTAATTATGACCATGGCGTATTCCGCATCTTCCATACTGTATTCTTCAAAAAGCCCATATTCTCTTCCACTGATATTCTTGTATTCTTCTGCTACTGAAAGGATAACTTTCTTAGCTTTTTTCATTGACTCGGCCTGAAGTCTTTTGTGCTCTATATAAAAAGCCGCTGAATCATAGGGACCATGGGAAATAGGAGATCCTGGATTCAATAGACTATCTTCTGGGGTGTACTCTCCCACAAACTCTTTTACTTTTTCATCTTCTAGAAGCTCTATATTTTCAACAGCATGACTTGTTATAAATCCGTCTTGACACACCATTGCAGGTAACATGACATCTTTATGTTCTGAAATTTTTACTGCTTGAATATAGTTATCATAAGCTTCTTGATTTGTTTCACTATATATTTGAATCCAACCTGTATCTCTAGCTCCCATAGAATCACTATGATCCGCATTTATATTAATCGGTCCAGTTAATGCTCTATTTACACAAGCCAGTGTTATAGGTAGTTTACATGAGGCTGCTACATGCAACATTTCCCACATTAGAGCTAATCCGCATGAAGACGTTGCCGTTGTTGTCCGTGCCCCTGCTGCTTGAGAGCCTATCGCTGCAGACATAGCACTGTGCTCTGATTCTACAGGTATAAATTCTGTCTCAACTAAACCATCCGCTACGTATTTAGAAAAATATTGAGGAATTTCAGTAGACGGAGTAATTGGAAAAGCTGGTAATACATCAGGATTTATTTGCCTCATTGCGATTGCTACTGCTTCATTCCCTGACATTCTTTCTTTTATTGCCATGTAATATTCCCTCCTATTCATTTTCCATTTTTATTGCATCAAAAGGACATACCTTGTAACATATTCCACAACCCTTACAAAAATAATAATTAAAATCTCCTCTTTTACTATTTTTTACGGGAATTGACATATCTGGACACACAGGGGCACAAAGCATGCACTGCTTACACTTTTCTTCAATAAAAACAGGTTTTTTTGTCCTCCAATCCCCTGTATTTACAGCTTCAGAAGTTCCCCCACCATAAATTACCCCTCCAGGAGTGATATCTTGCCACTTTATTGTTTCATCTATTACCATCCCTTTTTTATTTATCACAGATTTTCACCTCGCTCATAGAAACTTCCAATGCTTTCATATTTCCTTTTATAACTTCAGGCTTTGAAGCAAACTTGTGTTTAAAAGATTCCTCCATAGTTTCTAGGAATTCTTCTTTATCCATAATATTACTAACACTTACAACTGCACCTAACATGGGTATATTAGGAAAATTTTTTCCAAGAGCTTCCTCTGATATTTTTCTTGCATCACATAAAAATACATTTCCCTCATATCCTTTTAGTTTACCTAAAATATCCACTTGAGGTTTGGAAGTGTTAATTATAATTGCCCCTTGTTTTTTAAGACCTTTTGTAACATCAACTGCACTTAAAAGCGTGTCGTCTACTACGACTACATAGTCAGGTTCATAAATGTTCGAGTGAACTCTTATTTTTTCATCATTTATCCTGTTATATGCAGTTATTGGTGCCCCCATCCTCTCAGGACCGTATTCTGGAAAACCTTGTACAAATTTTCCAGTTGTAAAAGCAGCATCTGCCAAAAGAAGTGATGCTGTTTTTGCTCCCTGTCCACCTCTTCCATGCCATCTTATTTCTACTAGCTTCGACATTTTTTCCCCCTTTAATTCTTTCAAAATATATTTTTAAATCTTTATGTTCATATTTATTACTAGTCTTTGTATTGTTTTTTAAAAGTTAATTTTGGACTCTCTTGGAAAATTATGCCGTTAAGTTCAAAGTTGGCAAATAAAATTAAACGTTAAGTAAGATAGAGAGTCCAAATTAATTCTATTTATAATTTTTTTATTATCCTTCTATTCGGCGCCTTCAACTTTCCAAACCCAAGGTTTTTGCTTTATCAACTGATCTGCAAAAGGTATAAATATTGATATAATGGCAAATAACGCTAAAAGCTGCTGATACCATAGAAGTGGCAACACTTGTAACGGTGACAAAGCCCCTTGAGTAAATCCGAGTAATATAAGCATCTGTGCACCATAGGGAATCATTCCTTGAGCTACACACGAAAATATGTCCAGGAGTGCCGCGCTTCGTCTAGGATCGACCTTATATTGCTGACACATCCTTTTGGCAATTGGGCCATTAATAATAATTGCAACAGTATTGTTTGCTACCGCAGCATCAGTAAGTGTTACCAAAGCACCGATTCCTACCTGAGCCGATTTTTCACCCTTAATATTTTTTTGGATTTTTTCAAGAAGCCATTGTACCCCACCAGCCTTTGTTACCATAGCTGCCAGTCCTCCAGTCAGAAGAGACAGTAAAAATATCTCGTTCATGTCTGTGAATCCTCCGTAAATTTCCTTGCAATATCCTAAGAGAGTAAAGTCTCCGTAAAGCATTCCTATTGTTCCAGAAAGAAGTATTCCACCTGTAAGTACAACGAATACATTCATTCCAACTAGAGAAAGTCCTAGTACAAAAATATAAGGTATAACTTTTATAAAATTATAATCATATGCCTGAACTTCGGGTATAATCTCAGGTTTTCCAACAACAAGAAGCAGCAGCAGAGTAAGAACTGCAGCAGGAGCAGCTATAAAAATGTTTATTCTAAACTTGTCTCTCATTTCAACACCTTGAGTTCTAGTTGCTGCTATTGTAGTATCAGAAATAACCGATAGATTATCTCCGAACATCGCCCCCCCCATTACAGCTGCAAGAATAATCGGTAATGAAAGTCCCCCCTTTTCTGCAAGCCCTACTGCAATTGGTGCCACTGCAACTATTGCACCCACAGAAGTTCCTGTGGCTGTGGCGATAAAAGCTGATATCATAAAGAGTCCTGGCGCAATATATTGTGCCGGTATATAAGTCAGCCCCAAATTAACCGTTGAGTCTACTCCCCCCATGGACTTTGATACTCCTGCAAAGGCTCCTGCTAAAAGGTAAATTATACACATAATTATTATGTCTTGGTTACCACACCCTTTTACAAAGGTATCAAACTTTTCCCCTATATTGCCCTTGAATAAAATAAAAGCTGAAACTACCCCTGCAAAAGCTGCAACTGGTGCTGGGAATTGATAGAATGCCAGTTTTACCCCTTTAGATTGGAGTATCAACCCACTCCCCAAGTAAAGCCCCACAAATATTAAGAAAGGTATCAAGCCCTTAAAACTACCCTTGATCTCTTTTCCAGATTCCATAATTATCGCCTCCTTTTAATAACATACTTAAACTAAAAATAGTGAAATTAAAGTAACCTATTTAGATTGAGAATAAGTTTTGATTTAGAAAGAGGTTACTTAAGGGCGGAGCTAGACCAATTTGCTTAATCCCTGTCTTAAATCTTCTATAATGTCGTCTGAATTCTCAAGCCCAACTGAGATTCTAACTAAACCATCTGTGATCCCAGCTGCCAGCCTTTCCTCTCTAGTATATGGTGAGTGTGTCATCGATGCAGGGTGCTGTATCAAAGTTTCTGTGTCCCCTAAACTTACTGCTAATGTACAAAGTTCTAGATTATTTAATAGGGTCTTTCCTGCTTCTAGTCCACCCTTTAGCTCAAATGCAATGATCCCTCCAAATCCGTTCATCTGTTTCTTTGCAATTTCATGTCCTGGATGATTTTCTAGCCCTGGATAATGAACTATTTCAACTCTCTCATGCTCCTTTAGAAAGTTTGCAACGGTCATTGCATTTTCGCAGTGTCTTTGCATTCTTACTTCAAGAGTTTTCATTCCTCTGATCATCATATATGCATCATTAGCACCAAGGACAGAACCGGTCATATCCTTAACCCCTATAAGTCTGATCTGCATTATATGCTCTAATTTACCTGCTACAAAACCTGCAATTATATCGCCATGACCATTTAGATATTTTGTAGCTGAGTGCACTACAATATCGGCTCCTTGCTTAATCGGATTCTGGAGAAATGGAGTAGCAAACGTATTGTCTACCACTACTAGCGTATATTCATTTTTATGGGCAATTTCAGATATTTTTTCGACATCCACAATCTTTAAATTAGGGTTTGCAGGTGTCTCAAGGTAAATAATCCTTGTATTCGGCTTCATTGCTTTTCTTACTGCCTCGGGGTTAGATGTATCAACGAAGTCTACCTCGATTCCAAACTTTGTAATTCCGTGACTTAAAAGTGCGTAAGTACAACCATAAAGAGTCTCGTCTGCTAATAAATGATCTCCTGCCTTGAGAAGAGTCCACATAGTTGATGAGATTGCTCCCATTCCAGATCCTGTAGCCAAAGCTGCTTCGGCCCCTTCTAGAGCAGCAAGTTTACTCTCTACCACTGAAGTAGTAGGATTTCCAAGTCTACTGTAAATGTATCCTCCCTCTTCAAGAGCAAATCTTCTTCCTCCTTGTTCGGCTGTATCAAAAACAAATGTTGAAGTCTGATATATTGGGGTTGTAAGAGTTCCAAATGGATTTTTTTCATGTCCTCCATGAATAGTCTTTGTTCCAAAACCTTTTTTTTCAATTTTCATAATTTTCTCCTCCATAATAAAAAATTTGTAATTGCTCTTTGCAAACTGTTGCTATGAAAGTATAATTGTATTGTTCATTGGAACTGTACCGCAACACTTAGTTTACTTTCAGTACTAAAAGTACTTTTACAGGTCTTTTGTACTAGAATAATGCTATTAATCAAGTGAAAAGTCAACACTGTTAGTCCTAAAAGTGTTGCGCTACACTTTCTACACCAATAAAATCTTAAGGAGTTATGATGAAATTAAATTTTGAAATTAATAAATCCAAAGAAAAAAAATTGTATATTCAACTTTACGAAGAACTTAAAAATCTAATTTCTCAAAAGAAGATTCTACCAAACGAAAAGCTACCTTCTGTGAGGCATTTAATAAATCGCTTTTCATTAAATTCCAGTACGGTTTTAAAGGCTTATGAGCTGCTTGAAACAGAGGAATATATCTACAAAATTCCAGGAAGCGGGACCTATGTAAGAGATCGTGAAAATTATCTAGAGGACTATATTGTGGATTGTGAAAATTATTTGGAGGAGAAAGAGCAAAAATTCATAACTGAAAACTTTAAGTATGGACAGATAAAGCTTAATGAAAATATTAACTTTGCTAGTGCTACTCCTAATAAAGAGACTTTCCCCACAGAAAAGTTTCAGGAAAGCATAAATAGAGTCTTTAAAGAAAATGGTGGAGAGGCTCTTAAGTATCATGAAACACAGGGATTTGTGGAGCTTAGAATTGTTTTAGAAGAAAGGCTGAAAGAAAAATTTCACAATATATCTAGAGAAAATATACAAATTACATCCGGTGCTCAGCAGGCTCTTGATCTTATAAAAAAAGTACTGTTGACTCCAAACTCCACCTTGGTAATGAGTCACCCCACATATTCAGGAGCTCTTAATCTATTCAAGGAAAAATGCAAGATAAAAACAGTTGAATTGTTGGACGATGGTTTTGATATGATGGAATTAGAGGAAATATTGACTCACACTCATGTGGATTTCGTATATACCATGATTAACTTTCAGAGCCCTACTGGGCTTAAATGGTCATATGAAAAAAAAATAAAACTTTTGGAACTCTCACAAAAGTATAATTTTATAATAATAGAGGATGACTGTTTGTCAGAGCTTTATTTCTATGACACTCCTGCAGTTCCATTAAAAGCTCTAGATGTCGAGGAAAGAGTTATTTACATCCAAAGCTTTTCTAAGATACTCATTCCTGGATTGAGAATTGCATATATGGTAGTCCCAAGAGAGCTTGTTCCTCAAATGATAGTGGCTAAATATTCTTCTGATATATCCACGTCAGGATTAACACAAAGGGCTCTTACTCTTCTGTTAAAAGAGGGATTTCTTGAAGAGCACTTAAAAAATACTAGAAAAATTTTTAGGGAAAGATTTGAATTGATGGTTAAACTTATTGAAGATATTCCAGAGCTAGAAATACATTATATCCCTGAAGGTGGACTATATTTATGGATTATCCTTCCAGATTTTATTAGTAGCGATGCTTTGTATCTAGAATTAAAAAAACACGGGGTATCAATCCTTCCAGGCGATGTCTTTTATCCTGAAAATCCAAATGATAGAAGAATCAGAATTAGTTTTGCTGCAGTTACAAAAGATGAAATCATCATGGGGGTAAAAATTTTAAGAGAAACGATTATGTCTTTTAAAAATATCAAAAATTTGTCTGATGATTTTATGCCTATAATATAACTTAAACAGCCTTGTTAATAATTTAAGTTGAAAAAAGAGTCTAGGTTTAACTGTTAAACCTAGACTCTTTTTATGTGGTTAATGAAGTTCCATTTTTATGAATTCCACTTCTCCTGCAAGGGAGTAGGTCTTGTATTTTGCCTTTTCTTGAAATCCAAGTTTTTTATAGCAGTTAATTGCTCTTTTGTTGAAACTTCGTACCTTAAGGGAGATAATGGCATTTGAATCTATATCCCTGCATTCCTTGATAAGGAGGCTTACTATTCTTGTACCGTAACCGCATCCGCAGAGATCGGGACGTATTCCGATACCTATAGAAATCTCTCTCATACCTTTAACAATCTGCCCAAAACCTACAATGGATTTGTGTATGAAGAATCCTCTGAATTCTTTCTCTCTTTTTTCCTTAAAAGTTATTGCCCATCGGAGTTTTGACATCTCGCTCCAAGTTGGGAAATTGTATACAGAATATTCATTGGGATATTTCCAGCAAGAGATCTCCCGGGCATAATTTTCAGTAAGGGCTCCTATGGCCAGAGTATTTATGCTCTGTGGAAGCATAGGTGGTAGGTGTATATCTATAAATTCTGGAAAGGGTGTTGAAACTACCTCGTAGAAACTTTTTCCAGATAAAATAGTTCTTTTAAAAATCTGATATCCAAGATTTTCCGGAAAGGAGTTGGCTTCCAAAAACTTTGAAAAATTGATATCCTCCTCTCCTTTTAAAGTTTCTGATAGGGAGTTGTAGGAACTCAAAAGTTCTTCTAGAGATGTTTCACCTTTTAAAATGAAGGAGTTTGAATAATTGAAAGAGCTAGAATTCATATAGAATCTAGTGGAATATGCTGCAGCTCCCTTATAGTGGATAAGGTAATTTATAAATTCTATGTAATGTAGACGGCTGAGATGTTTGAGGTCAATATTATAAGTATGCTTACGAATGTATAAAAGAAGTGTTGTCCTGTAAATTATTTCAGGAATAACCTCTCGGTAGCTGCTGTTTTCTAAGTATTTATCAATATTTATAAAAATTTCATTTTTACTGCTATATTCTCCACCTAAAGTGAAAAAAACCTCTATATTTTCTGAAATATATTCAGGAAATAGTTTCACCATATGATTTTTCACATCCTGAGCCCAAATACTTTCATGAAAGATAAGCTCCTCTAGAAGAGCTGTGACTGTATCTTCATTATTCAGAAATTTCATAAAAACAGAGTTTTTCTTAATCTCTTCAATTTTATTATTACTGATAGGAACTTCTTTTGCAATGAATTTTGAGAAGGGATGTGATAAAAATTCTTCAATGGTACTCTTTTCTCTTAAGAAACCGAAGAAAATATGGGGAAAGGAGTAATCAATTTTCATAAACACCACCATTTGAGAAGCTTTTTTTAATAAGAGGTTACTTTATAAAAGTATAAACTTCAAGATGAATGTATTACATTTTTTATAAAGATGAAACTTTTAAAAATGCACCTTCTAAAATTGATTAAGTCCGTAAAATAAATTATAATCAAAATATAGACTATGTATCTATAATAATTATGGAGGGGATTTTATGAAAAAAAATTTTTTATTTCTATTTGTTTTGATTTTTTCAGTTTCTTCTTGGGGGTATCAGATAAACAGTGAGGATGAAACGAGATACAATATTGATAATTTTAGGGGAAGCTTTAAAATGATGAAGGTAGATTACGATAGTTTTGGCGAAAAGAAAGACTCTAAAGGTCTAGGGTATTATAATTACATCCCACTCTTAAAGAAGGGGAAGATAGTAGGATATGGTGCTATAACTCATATAAAAACCTATAACAAGCATGAGGCGCTCTTGGCGATAGTTTCTCCAGATGGGAGGCTGCTAGATTTTTATCTCCCAGATGCAAACGATAGACACCTGGAAGTTCATGACTATAATTGGAAAAATAGCTACATAGATAAAAAACATGAGGAGATGGAATTTGATGGCCTTGCAGGGTCTACCTTCACAGCAAACAGCACCTACGGAGAACTCAAAAGCATACTCAGAGGGTTTGAATTTAGAAAAAAAGATATAGTTGTAAAATGATGATTTAAAAATTTCAAAGATTTTCTACTGCTCTTTTAAGGGGCGGTTTTTTTTGTGTAACTTTTTCAAAATTTGACAAGTGTCCTACTTGTTTTGATCTTTTGATGATAGTATAGACTAAATCCTGTAAACCTATTGATACGGGGCCAGGGCTTATTACAGAAGCAGTTGATTTCTGATTACGAAAAGATAAAATTATTATATCTTTTTTGCAGTGAGATTTTTTTATTTAAAAGACCATTGATTAAAAAAAATAGATCGTGATAAATAAATATATCTAAAATGGGTTTATAATTTACTTTTAAGGAGGACAAATGGATATAAAGTCTTTACCGAAAATAGAGTTGCACTGTCATCTAGATGGAAGTGTAAGACCTCAGACAGTCATCGATATAGCCAAAAATGACGGGATAGAGCTTCCCACCTATGATCTTGATAAAATAAAAAAGCAGATGGTAGCCCCAATGGAATGTAAGGATCTCAAAGATTATCTCACAAGATTTAATCTTCCGGGTTTAGTTATGCAGTCAAAGGGGAATTTGATAAGGGTGACTTCTGAACTTATGGCGGATGCCGCAAGGGAGAATGTTAAATATATAGAGATAAGATTTGCGCCCCAGCTTCATACAAAAGAAGGACTAACTATAAAAGAGGTTATTTCAAGTGTGATCGTTGGGATGAGAATCGGAGAAAAAAAATTTGGGATAAGAGGAAATTTGATTCTCTGCTGTATGAGAAATTTCGGAGTCGAGAAGGCCTTTGAAGTTGTGGAGAATGGGAGAGAGTTTCTAGGCATGGGAGTAGTAGGGATAGATCTTTGTGCCAATGAGGATGCAGG
Organism: uncultured Ilyobacter sp.; assembly: GCF_963663625.1. Lineage (NCBI taxonomy): Bacteria > Fusobacteriati > Fusobacteriota > Fusobacteriia > Fusobacteriales > Fusobacteriaceae > Ilyobacter > uncultured Ilyobacter sp. The sequence continues at coordinate 354,382 of NZ_OY760438.1, forward strand.
GTTTTGTGAAGTCTTTCAGGAACCTATTAAACTGGCCAAGGAATACGGCTATAGAATAACAATACATGCCGGAGAAACTGGTATAGGGGAAAACGTAAGTGATGCAGTGAAGTTACTTGGTGCTGAGAGAATAGGACATGGAGTATTTATAAAAGATTGTATAGAGGCCTATGAAATTGTAAAAAGACAAAATATAGCATTGGAAATTTGTCCTACAAGTAATGTTCAGACAAGGGCCGTTGGTAGTTTTTCTGAGCATCCAGTTTATAATTTTATGAAAGACGGAATAAGGGTAACCTTGAATACAGACAACCGAACAGTATCATCAACTAACCTTGAAAAAGAGATAAATATTATTCATAAAGAGTTCGGAATGACATATGAAGAGTATAAAATAATATATTCTAACAGTGTAGAGGCATCTTTTGCTTCGGAGGTTATGAAAGCAGAACTTATGAAATTTATAAAATAATATTTTTAATAGGTATGCTTTGGAGTTCATATCACATTTATTTTGCTATAGGATTCTATCTTTTAGATGAAAGATCATAATTTTTTATCTAAAAGATGTGAAAAAGTACTGTAAAAAAGGAAGGATTAATTTTTAAAGTACTAAATTTTTGATAAAAAAATTAGCGTTTATATTAAAATTTTCAGAAATAGAGCTAATCCAGTATTTATGAGAGTTTAAGGGTTAAATCCTCTTTTTATGAACTTGAAAATGAGATTAAAAAAAGCGTTGACAAAGCCCTGTGGCTATGATATTATTTATCCTGTTGCAAGAGAAAATGCGTCACTAGCTCAGTTGGTAGAGCACACGACTTTTAATCGTGTTGTCACAGGTTCGATCCCTGTGTGACGCACCATTTATGCCGCTTTAGCTCATCTGGTAGAGCAACTGACTTGTAATCAGTAGGTGATTGGTTCGACTCCGATAAGCGGCACCATTAAGTGTGCGGGAATAGCTCAGTTGGTAGAGCGTCAGCCTTCCAAGCTGAATGTCGCCAGTTCGACCCTGGTTTCCCGCTCCAATAAGCCCCGTTCGTCCAGTGGTGAGGACATCAGATTTTCACTCTGAAGACAGGAGTTCAATTCTCCTACGGGGTACCAAATTCAAATATGGTCGCATAGCTCAGTTGGGAGAGCACCTGCCTTACAAGCAGGGGGTCACAGGTTCAAGTCCTGTTGCGACCACCAAATAAGCCCCGTTCGTCCAGTGGTGAGGACATCAGATTTTCACTCTGAAGACAGGAGTTCAATTCTCCTACGGGGTACCAAAAATGGTGAGATTCCCGAGTGGCCAAAGGGAGCAGACTGTAAATCTGCCGGCTCCGCCTTCGAAGGTTCGAATCCTTCTCTCACCACCATTTTTTTAAAAGTTTGGGGCTATAGCTCAGCTGGGAGAGCGCTACGCTGGCAGCGTAGAGGTCACCGGTTCGATCCCGGTTAGCTCCACCATTATTAAGCCTAGATAGCTCAGTTGGCTAGAGCACTCGGTTCATACCCGAGCGGTCGGTGGTTCGAATCCACTTCTAGGCACCATTGATATTCAAGCACCTTACTAGGGTGCTTTTTTTATATTTTGAATTTATTTTAATTTGGAAAGTTGGCTTTGTATCCAACTCATTATATTCTAAGTGATAAGCTATAATACTTAAAATACGTTGTTTATATATGTTAATGTTTATGTGGAAAGTCTTAATATATAAGTCAATAAAGAAACCTTAATCATTTAAAATCAATTTTGTAATTATTTTCTCTGACTTGTATGCGACATGCCAATGGTAGTAGAAAAAATACATAAAAATTATACACGTTAAAACTTGAATTTAATTATTTAAAAATAATCTCTAAAATAAAAATTGCTCTTCTCTAAATATTAAGGTATCATAATGTAATGAGGGTATACTGTATCTGTTAAAACGATAAAAAACACAAAAGGTGTTTAAAAATAAGATCTTTTAAAAGGTTCTATTTCAGCGGGGGGGATATGAAAAATAGAGGTGGCATGATAATTCTTGCACTCCTGATTATATTTTTTGTGCTTAACAGGAGTGGGGCCTTCAGATATATCAGTCTTGAAAATATAAAGGCTCTTAAGGAGTGGATAGGAGATTTTGGACTTTTTGGTCCCTTAGTCTATATACTTCTCTATATAGTGGCTTGCATCTTCTTTTTGCCTGGTCTTCCAATTACGGTTTTGGGCGGGATAGTCTTTGGACCTTTAATGGGGACCATATATACAGTTATAGGAGCTGGCTTGGGATTGTCATCAGCATTTCTCGTGGCCAGGTACCTTTTTAGAGAATCTATTGAGAGAAAATTTTCCGACTCCAAAATTTTTCAAAAAATAGACCAGGGAGTGAAAAGGCAGGGGTGGAGAATTCTAATGACCACAAGACTTGTGCCTATTTTTCCTTTTAATGTGCAAAACTATATATATGGACTTACCGGTATAGGCTTTTGGCAGTATTCTATTTTATCTGTTATTTTTATAATACCGGGAACAGCTGCCTATACCCTCAGTGCAGGAGCAATAGCAAGCGGTGAGGGGTTCTCAGCTAAAAACCTGACTTACCTCGGTATAGGGGCTATTTGTTTTGTATTTATATCTTTGATACCAAAATTTTTAAATAAAAATGGGGAAAAATGATTTGAATTTTACTACGATACAATTAATTTATTGTGTAGAGTATGTGGAGGGAATGGAAAAATGAAGGCAAAAATGGGCATAAGGGTGCATCAGTTTTTAAGTTTTTCTAAAATTTTTAATTCCATAAATCTTGCTCCCAAAGCACATAAAACTAAGTATCTCTTTTTTCCAGGATGCTCGTTGCTTGCCTATGAGCCCCAAATTACAGGGTGGATTTTGGATCATTTACAGGAAAAGTTGGACATGGAAGTAGGCTCTATTCTCAAATGTTGTGGAAAGCCGACTAAAAATCTTGGAATGGATAAAACATTTAAAAGAAGGTTTGACCAATTGAAAAAGGAGATAGAAGGAACGGGGGCAGAATATATTGTGGTAACCTGCCAGTCTTGTTTAGAAATTTTTGAAAAACATTGGAATAAAAATGTAATATCATTGTGGGAACTTTTTCCAAAATTAGGCCTTCCAAAAAATAGTGAAGGGAAAGGAAAAGAATCAAAAGTAGTATTCAATATACATGACTCTTGCTCCGGAAGAGAAAAAAAAGAAGTACATGACGGAATAAGGTGGATATTGAAAGAGCTGGGATATAATGTTGAAGAGCTTGAAAATTCAAGAGAAAAGACGGTTTGCTGCGGTGCAGGAAGCCTTTCCGTACACGGGAATTATGAAGTTTCACAAAAAATCATGAAAAGAAGAGCTGAGGAATCCACGACAGGGCATATGATATCATACTGTTCAGCTTGTAGAGAATCCCTGGAAATCGGTGGGGCAGATTCAATTCATATTTTGGAACTTATTTTCGGAGATGTTTACAGTACCGAATCGATGAACAAAAGAAATATAAGTGTTTTGAAGCGTTGGATGAATAGGTTCAAGTCTAAGGTCGAACTCAAGAAAAGAAGATAGGAGTAGACTTCATGAAAAATGATTAACATCAGTCTTCAAATTTTTTATGAATTAAGCCTCTGTGATGAGGCTTTTTTATATTTTGAAATGTATGCTAATTCTACAAAATAGAAACTCTGTGATTTGCCAATGCAGTATCATTGGGATATAATCCATAGAAGAGTTTGAAGGAGGTGGAGGATGTGATTTCTATAATTATACCTGTATTAAATGAAGAAAAAAATATATCTGGTCTTCTAAAGAGGCTTTCAGAACTCAAAGGGAAAAAAGAGATAATAGTGGTGGACGGGGGAAGCCGGGATAAAACTGTGGAACAGGCTTTTTCTTTGGCAAATGTCATAAGGAGTCCGAGAGGAAGAGCTCTGCAAATGAATATGGGGGCTAAAAAGGCCAAAGGAGATATTTTATGGTTTTTACATTCGGACAGTATTGTGGATGTGGGCAGTCTTAAAGCTATAGAGGAGAGCATATCTCAGGGGAATATAGGGGGAGGTTTTTCACTTTATTTTTATGATAGTAAAAAATTGTTTATGAAGTGGCTAGCCTTTACTTCAAATATGAGAGTAAATTTAACAAAATCATTTTACGGAGATCAGGGAATTTATATAAAAAAGGAAAGTTTTTTTATGATCGGAGGATTTCCAGAAATACCAATAATGGAAGATTTAGAGTTTTCTAAAAGAATCAAAAAGATGGGAAGAGTAAAAAAACTCAATGAAAAGATAGGGACCTCTGCTAGACGTTTTACCTCCTGCGGAATATACAGGACTTTTATTTTGATGATTAAGATGAGAGTTCTTTATATGATGGGAGTGTCACCGGAAAAACTCAACAAAATGTATAGAGAGGTACGATGATGAAAGCATTGGTTATAATGACAAGGATACCGGTACCTGAAAAGACAAAAACAAGACTTCTGACGATTTTAAGCCCGGAAGAATGCGCTGATATTCATAAGTCTTTTTTAAAAGATATCACGAAAACCGCCCTATCCCTAAAGAGTGTTGCACATATATTTCTTGCCTACGGAGATGAAGGTCCACTCAATCTTTTAGAGGGAATCATACCAGAAGAGATATCATTTTTTCCTCAGAATGGACAGAACCTCGGAGAAAAAATGGAAAATATCTTTATAAGATTATTTCAAGAAGGTTACGAAAAAGTGGTTCTGATTGGTTCTGATATCCCGGAAATCACGGCTAAAAATTTGGAAGATTCTTTTTATCTTTTGGAATTCAAAGATGTTGTTCTGGGGCCAACTGGGGATGGTGGGTATTATCTTGTTGGAATGAAGACTCTTCATAAGACTCTATTCAGCAAAGAGATAAAGTGGGGAAGCCCGGTTGTATTTCAAGAGAGTATAAAAAAACTTGAATGCATTGGTCTAAGTCTAGGATTTCTAGAATCTAGGGAAGATATAGATACCCAAGAGGATTTAAGAAAATTTTGGGATAGGATCAAGGAGACAGAAAAATGTGAAAATACCCGTAAATATCTAAAATCAAAAAGAATATGGGGGGACTGTGATGCCGAAGTTGGAAGGGGAAATATATAAATATATAAAGGATGGCAATCTTAAAGGTATTTTGGATATCGGAAAAAATTTTAAGGTGCATTTTCTTGCTCAGGGTGAGTATAATAAGAATTATGTTCTTGAGGATTCAAATAAAAAATATGTTTTTAGGCTGAATACTGGAAGCCAGATAGGGATTTCTAATCAGATAGAGTATGAATATAGAGCTCTAAAGAGACTTGAAGAGTCGGGCTACACTCCAAAGGTTCATTATGTGGATGGGGGTAAAAAAAATCTAGAATACGGGGTATTAATAATGGATTATTTGGAAGGAAAACCCCTTAACTACAGAAAAGATTTAAGTACAGCCGCAGAAATATTTTCAGGGATACATTCATTGGAGGTCAGAAGAGATGATTTTGATTATCTCATAACAGAAAATTATATATTTAGTGACCGTCTTAAAGAGGCAGAGGATCTCTTGAAAAAAATTTGGACGAGTCCATTGGTGGATAAAAAAACTAAAGTATTTTTTGAAAAATATTTATCCTGGTGCAAGGGGAATGCTTTTATGGAAAAATATTTTATAGAAAATCCATGGAAGGCTATAAATAATACAGAGGTTAACTCGCATAATTTTATAATAGGACCCGAAAAAAGTTATCTTATAGATTGGGAAAAGCCTGTAATAAGTGATCCGTGTCAGGATATAACGCAATTTTTAGCTCCAACCACAACACTCTGGAAAGCCGATACACTCTTGACTGAGAATGAGATAGAATATTTTTACAGTGCATATGAAGAAAAAAATCCTGATAAAGATATAAGAGAGAGGGTGAGAATGTATACTCCGTATCTATATTTAAGGGCTTTGAGCTGGTGTGCTTATGCTTATATAGAATATCAAGACCCGGAAAAAGCCATTAAGAATCAGGATACTTATAAAAAGATTTGTAAATATCTTGAAATTGATTTTATGAAGAAACTTTTGAAGGAGTGGGTGGGATAGTGTCATTATGAAGAAAAAAAAAGTTATATTTGACTGCGATAATACAATGGGCATACCTGGAAGGGATGTAGATGACGGTTTGACCTTGATATATCTTCTGGGAAGTGAGGATATAGAACTTCTCGGTGTTACCCTGACTCATGGCAACGGGACCCTTGAAGAAGTCTTGGAGTCCACTGAAAAACTTATCAGAGAACTGGATATAAAGGGACTCAATGTGTTTTGTGGTGAAGAGGGGGGGAGATTCTTGGCTGAGGAGGCAGAAAAGTATAAAGATGAACTGATTGTTTTGGCAACCGGGGCTATGACTAACCTTTATACGGCTTATAAATATGATAATAAATTTTATAAAAATCTAAATGAGCTTTATCTAATGGGTGGGATAGTCGAGCCTCTTCTGATAAACGGAAAGAAAGTGGAAGAACTTAACTTTTCCGTAGATCCGGAGGCAGCCTTTAACGTACTTTCATCCGATGCGAAGATTTCCATATTAAATGGACATACGGCATCCAAAGCCATTTTCGGCAAAAAAGATATAAAAAAACTTTCAAATCAAAATGGGAGAATTTACAGGTTCTTAGAATCATCCATATTCCATTGGATGGAAAATATGAAGGCAAAATTTGGCATAGATGGGTTCTGCAACTGGGATATGGCGGCAGCTGTATTTATAAGCCATAAAGAACTTTTTGAAAAAAATATAGCCAGGATAAATCCGGATATTGAAAAGCTCAGAACAGGCGACCTGAATCTAGACGACAGTGGAAGCAGAGAGGTGATAATGCCCTTGGGAATAAAAAGCATTGAAAAATTCAATTTTATTATCTTTGAAGCTTTTGAATTTTTTAGAAAAAGGTATGAAAAGTAGATTCGATTAATTAAAGAGAGTAAATGGGGGAGGGAATATTCAATGAAGAAATTTTTTTATCTACTGCTTTTGTTTTTAGCTGCAGCCTGCGGGAAGAAGGAGAATGATACAGTGGGTCTTGACTATAGCTGGGAGGATGTGGTTCAAAGATCAAAGGGCACAGAGGTAAATATATATATGTGGGGCGGGTCTTCAGAAGTAAATAAATTCATGGACAAACTCATTGCAAAATCTCTGAAAGAAAAAAATGATATTAAATTAAACAGAGTTCCCATAACTGACATCAAAGATACTGTAAATAAGCTCATAGTGGAAAAGCAGGCCGGAAAAAAAGATGGAAGTGTGGACATAATCTGGGTAAACGGAGAGAATTTTAAACTTCTTAAAGAGAGTGATGTTTTGTGGGGTGACTTTTTGAAAAATCTTCCTGCCAAGGCTAAAGTTAAGGAAGCTACAATGATGAGTGATTTCGGAGAAACTATAGATGGACTTGAAGCTCCTTGGGGAGAAGCCCAGTTTAACTTTATCTATGACAGATCCACGGGGGATGTACCTTTTGTGAATCATGAGACTCTAAAAGATTATGTGATGAATAATCCGGGAAAATTTACATATCCTGCCATTCCTGATTTTACAGGCAGTGCCTTTGTAAGAAACCTGGTTATAGACATTATAGGTGAAGAAAAAGCTCATGAAATATCAAACGAAGATTTCAGAATTGTTCTTGAAGAGGTGTGGGATTATTTCAGGGAAATAGAACCTTACTTATGGAGAAAAGGGGAGACCTACCCTGAAAGTCAGGGTAAATTGGATACCCTTTACAGAAATGGGGAGGTAGATATAACGATGGGTTATATCATTAATAAAGTTACAAATAAGGTTGCCTCAGGTGAGTTTAAAGAAAGCAGCAGGAGTTTTCTTTTGGATAGGGGTACTCTTTTCAACAACCATTATCTGAGCATCCCCGCCAATGCCAAAAATAAAGCTGGTGCTCTTTATGTTATAAATTATTTGCTTTCTGAAGAAGCTCAAGTTGCGAAACAGGACCCACAAAATTGGGGGGACTCCACGATTCTTGATATGACGAAACTTTCCGAAAAAGATAGAGAGATGTTTAAAATACTCGGACAATCAGAGTTGGTTCCCACATTGGAAGAAAGGGCTGAAAAAAGGGTAAGAGAGCTGTCACCTGAAAAGCTTGAGATAGTAGAAGAGGGGTGGCTTGAAAAGATTGGAAAAAATTAAAAAATATATCTATCTGATGCCTGCAGTGATATTTATCTCTTTATTTTTTATTTATGGATTTGTTTACGGTCTTTTGCAGAGTTTTGGATTAAATAATATAATGGGTGAATCCGGGTTTACCTTGGGATATTATGAAAAGGTTTTGAAAAGTGAAAAATTTATGGATTCCCTCTCTTTTACAGCAAAAATGGCCCTGGCATCATCGAGCCTTTCTCTTATCATATCAATAGTGCTGCTTTTCTTTCTATACTTAAATTTAGAAGGCAGATATTTAAAAGTGGGTTATGTTCGAAGGATAATAGAGAGTCCGCTTTTGGTTCCATATCTTGTGGCATCATACCTAATACTTATTCTTTTTTTACAGAGTGGATTTATCAGCCGTATAATGGTCGCGGCGGGAATTATAGAAAGTTACATGGAGTTTCCTATAATTACAAATGATGAGAAAGGTAGAGGGATAATGCTTGCTTATATATGGAAAACCTGTCCTTTTATAGTAATGATGTCATTCCCGGTGCTTCAAAGGATAAACAGGAAATGGGATTCTGTGGCCTATATTTTTGGTGTTGGCAGAGTAAGGTTCTTTTTTGAAGTGGTTTTGCCTCTATTGGCGCCATCTCTAATAATAAGTTTTTTTATAATAATATCCTATATGTTTACGGCATTTGAAACTCCCTACATACTCGGCGTGACCTATCCCAAGGCCTTGGCAGTAATGGCCTATGATATATATTCAAAGGGTAATCTGTCAGAGAGGCCGAACCTCATGGTAATAAATATGTTTATCTCTGTAATAAGCATAACCGGCGGGGCCATAGTATACTGTATTTATAAATTTGTAATAGGAAAAAATCAAAGGGCGTGGGATTAGATGAAAAGAGTTTTAATGAAAACGGCTGGAATCATAATAATGCTGTGCTTCATTCTTCCATTTATAGCCCTTATATATGAAAGCCTGAACCGTGATTCTTGGATTTATGTGGCAAAGGATATGAAGACATACGAGGCAACGGTTACAACAATTGGAACGGCCATTTTGACACTTTTTTTAAATATTATTTTGGGTACTCCGGCAGCAAATATACTTGCAAGAAAGGAGTTTAATGGGAAGAAAATAGTTCAGGGACTAATATTTCTTCCTCTGATTATACCGTCTTTCGTCACTAGTATGGGAATATACTTTACGTTTATAAGACTGGGCCTTGCGGAAACACTGGCGGGAGTTGTATTTATACATACGGTTCTTACCCTGCCTTATTACATACATTCTACCGTCATAGGGTACAGAACACTGAACGAAAATTATGAGATGATGGGAAGAATGATGGGAGCAAATGGACTCCAGAGATTTTTTTATATAACACTTCCACACATAATGCCGTCTGTAATAGCAGGGGGAAGTCTGGTCATAATAGTTTCCTTTGCCCAGTATCTAAACACCCTCATAATAGGAGGAGGCAAGATTTTGACTATACCCATATTGATGTTTCCCTATATATCAGGGGGGAATATAAGGGTGGGAGCTGTTTACAGTATATTTTATATATTTATAAATTTTTCTTTGCTTTTTATCTTGGAGAAAAAAGTAAAGGGGATCTACAATAAGAGTATGACAGGGGAAAAGATATGTTAGTTTTGAAGGATATAGGCAAAAGTTATAATAAATTTAGAATAAATGATTTCAGTCTCAAAATTGAAAAAGGGGAATTTGTGACTCTTTTGGGGGAATCGGGGTGCGGAAAGACAACACTTCTCAAGATAATTTCAGGAATAATAGAGGATTACAGTGGAGAAATATATATAGACGGAGAGGACGTCAGAGGGAAATCTACAAAGGAAAAAGGACTTTCAATGGTTTTTCAGGATTCACTACTTCTCCCAAACCTAAATGTCGAGGATAACGTGGCCTTTGGCTTAAAGATAATGGGTTTACCTAAAAAAGATAGGATTCAAAGGGCACGTGAAGTTCTGGAAGAGCTCGGACTGAAAGGCTTTGAAAAAAGGCATCCTTATGATCTTAGCGGTGGACAGAGGCAGAGGGTCTCAATAGCCAGGGCATTAGTAATGGAACCAAAGCTTCTTTTAATGGACGAGCCTTTTTCTGCATTGGATGAAAATCTCCGTGGTAAGCTACAGAAGATGCTAAAATCAATACAACGTAAGTATAGGAGTACAATACTTTTTGTAACACATGACAGAAATGAGGCCTTTTATCTGTCGGATAAAATAGCAATAATGGACAGCGGAAGCCTCGTTCAGTTCGACACGCCAAAAAATCTATATGAAAATCCGATTTCCACCTTTGCAGCAAGATTTCTAGGGATAAACAATATATTTTCCGGAGAGATTAAGAAGGGTATTTTTTATAGTGGAAATATAAGAATTCCTGTTGCAGGTTCTGACAATGCCGAAAAAGTCTCTCTGGCTTTGAAATCTGAGGATTTAAGGGTAACACTGGAAGGCAAACCGGGTGATGTGGAAGGAATTTTAAAAGGAAGAGTAAAGGACAGTTCATTTAAAAGTGGTTTTTACTATTTTGATCTTGATATAGGCGGAGAGAGTATAGAGGTGGTTCAAAACCGTGTTGAATTTGATATAGAAAACCATATGGAACTCTATGTGAGGTATAATAAAAATAATATAATATTAATCTAAATAGCAAGGCTTAAAATGATGGATACACATGCTATAAAATATGTACGACCAATTATCAAAAGTGTGGCTGGGTTTTTCATGAGGTATAATTTTACCGCCAATCAGGTCACCATTATGGTTTTTTTTCGGCGGTTATTTTTACTGCATCACAGAGGCTAAAAAAAATACTGAGATAATATTCAATATTTCTAGTATAGGTGAAGTTTGAATAAAATAAAAAAAGGAGTTTACGCAAACTCCTTTTTTCTTAATCAATTTATTTTCATAATCACACTAAGATGTAGTTTTTTTCTTTGTCCATTTTCCATTAATAAGCTGATAGATTACTTTTTGGTGTAATCCGTCCTCTATACCTTCAAAGAATTCGACATACTTGGGAGTTATATCGTAACCACTCCAGAATTCAGGGCAAGGAATAGAGATTCCATTAAATTTTTTTCTGATTTGATCAAAATGATTTTTAAGTTTTTCTTCTTTTAAAATTGTTTTTCCATCTCTTAAAGCCCATATCGTAATTTTACATTCATTTGACTGGTCGTTGAAATGATTTTCTGATTCTGATACGGGTATTTTTTCAATATCACCTCTGATAAAAATCTGTCTTTTCATCTTTTTGAAAAAGAAATGAACTCCCACACCGCAGTTCGATTCTAATTCTGAACTATCACCTTTGTCATAACTGCTGAAAAATCTGAGTTTTTCATTTTTAAAGGACTTGAGAGGAACAGTACGCATTGTTACTCCAGACTGAGTCATGGTGCTAAGTGTCATCGTATTTGGGAATTGTTCTCCCTTTTCATAGGCTTCTATAAGCCATTCGTGAAGATGCTGCAGGGGATATTCCTGAAAGTCCTTTATAGGGACCTTTCCTCTTTCATAATCCCCTCTATACATTCTAAGATCTGAAACCATATTTTCACCTCCTTCTCTATATTTTTAATCTTATGTATTTTATATCATTTTCCTTTTGATTAAAAAAGAAATTGTATAAAAAAGGTAAATATTGAATAATTATCGAAAAATTTTCCTTGTGAAAATATGGTTTTATAATTTAGAGAATAAAAAAAGCTGCCCTCATGTTTTAGGCAGCTCCTAATATTATTTGAATTTTATATCCAACTCTCTAGGATTCATATTATTTTTTCCGACTTCTTTTTTTAATTTTTTTATAAACATTCCCATTTCATCTGCGCTTCCTACAATTCTGTTGAATATTCCCAAATATTCAGAAAGTATAGGATTGTCTATATCATAGGGATATCTTATTATATGGTCTATTTCGCTCCAGGCCTCTTCGAAAACTGTTCTCACCTGAATCTCAACCAAGACCTCTTTTTCATTCTTTAGAGAGGCTCCTATGAGGTAATGGACTGATCTGTAGCCGTGCTCTCTCACAATTATGTCGCAGTTGTAGTCCTTTATCCCTTCACGGAGTTTATCTAAGTTGTAGTCTCCTCTCCTTATGTTTATCTGCGGGGTTTCTTTTGTTTCCCACAGATCGATTATCTCTTCATGTATACTTTTCCAGTCATCCTTGAATAGGTGTAGTACCCTGACCCCTATAAGGTCGGTTACTATTTTTTTATAATTTTTGGAATTGATACCTCTGTCGGCGTATTTTCTTCCCTTCCTTATGATCTTCTCAATAAGGTGTTCGGGTTTTTTTACTCGGCGTCTTACAGAATGGACATCTTTCAGGGCCATTATATGCAGGACGATCTCTTCTGCTCTCTTTTCCATGAGAGGAACCAGTGACGTGTAATCCTGATATATTTTTTCAAGTTCGCTCCATTCTAACCCGGTACTTTTGAAATATTCCTCGTCTACTGAGAACTCTTTAAAAAAATTCTCTTTATTTAATATTTCTGAACAGCTCATAAAATCACCTCATAACTTTCCTAATGCCTATATTACTTCAATCTATTTAAAAAATCAACAAAATAAAAGGTCTATGCAATTTATTAAAGTAAAGTAATTATAAAGAAAAACTGGGGAGGGATATTTATGAATATGATTTCTTTAGAGGCTATGAAGGGTATCTGTTATTTTTACGGCGTTTTTAGTCTTGTAGCGCAGTTTAGCCTTTCTCCAGAAAAGACTCCCACTTGGCTCATTACAGTTGTCTCATTTTTCTCGGTGGCAATATTTACCTTCATAATGCTGAGATTCAAAGAGGAGCTCAACAGACGTCTCGATAGCATAAAAATGGACAGGGTTATAATAATGATGGTCTATCTTTCCATTGCTGTCTATGGGACATCTCTTTTGGGAAGGACCTATCCAAAAAGTGTCGTTTATATTCAGCTTTTCCTGGGTATAGGGGGTATTATTTTAGATATTATCTATGCCATTTTTTTAAAAAATCTTGATGCTCCGCTGGAAAAGCTCGAAAAGGTAAAAAGCCTGAGACTTTACAGCAACTGTATTCTCGCGGCAATATTCATGATATTTACAATAGTTGGGATTATTTTTGCAGTATTTCTAATAAGCCTAAGCTATTTTATTCTTGGAAATATTTTTATGGAAATGAGCTATTTAGAAGATATAGAGGATTTGGAGGAGGAGAATTTAGAGAACTAAGAATGTTATTTTTAAGGTGGGATTTTTATGAAAGAGATATCTCTTAGTGTGATGAAGCAAATATGCTTTTTTTATGGAGGATATAACCTTGTTCTTCAGTCCCTCCAGATAACCAAAGAATCACAGAGACCCTCTTTTTGGTTTATAGCCACAGGGACATTTTTTTCCGCTTTGATTTTTACCTTTATAATGCTTAGATTTAAAGAGGAACTCAATAAAAAACTTCACAGTTTCAAAATGAATAAAATAATAAATCTGATGATATGCTTGACCATTGCAGGGCATGGGGGAATGATCTTGGCAAAAGCCTACCCTCTGCAGCTTTTCTGGTTTCAGCTGATACTCGGAGTAGGAGACCTCATTCTGCTGGTAATTTACGCAGTTTTTTTAAAAAAATTGGATGCCCCACAGGAATTGGTGGGAAAATTGAAAGACCTCCCCCTATACAGCAACTGTATACTGATGGCTGTCATCATGGCTGTGAGCCTGGTGGGGATAGTAATATCTATTTTCCTTATAAGTCTTAGTTATTTTATATTAGGAGAGATCTTTGTTGACCTGGAGGAGATAAGGTGAATTATTGAATTTATCGGGATTCGTTACTTTTCTCTTGAAAGAAAAGCACCCCAAGGGTATTTCCTCCCTCTGGTCAGGGCATAACCAAAAGTTCAAGGATTTTCAAATGTCTAGTAAGTATATGTTTCTTTTAACGCCTTTGTGAGCTACAGTCCTCGGTTCCCTGCGGAACTTATTCTGTAGGACGGCTGAGTGCAGGTTCTTTCCTGTATAAGCCCTGCGACTTGAAAATCCAAAAAACATAAAAAATAATATCAGCCTTAATAAAAAGCATGCGCATAGTTATTCCTTAATTTATCGTTTTAAAAAGGTTTTGAATCTTTCGGTTATTCTTAACGCTGATTTTGTTATAGCGATGGAAATAGGATAAAAAACTTCTCGCAAAAGAAAGTATTAAGGTTTTGTTATTATTCGTGTTAATTTTTTTGCCTTTTATTTATTTTCATTCGTGACAAAATCTTTTGACTCTAATATTCTTGTAAATTCAGTAATTTATTTAAAACATAGATTATAACTAATATTTATTAGAGAAAGCCTATGAAATAGGTTTTCTTTTTTTTATTTCCCGTGTAAAATTAGTTAGGGTGATAATTTTATGAGAAGAGTTATTTTAGGAGAAACTGGAAGTGGTAAAACAGAAAATGCAATCAAAAGATACTGCCGTATGTTGTCAGACGGAATAAGCTCTAATGATATTCTGGTCCTTGTAGCCAACAGGACAGAGAGAATAAAATGGATGAAAAATGTGGATTTCAAGGTGGCGTCACAGCTTAGAATTTTTTCATACTTTGGATTTATTCAGAGGGAGTTGAAGCTGTTCTGGCCTTTGGTTTTGAAGGAGTGCAGACTCATAAAAAAACATGAGATCGAACCTGTTTTTATGCATTATGAGGCATCCCAAAGTCTTATGTCCAAAACAGTTGAATTTTATAGAAAAAAAGATTACCTCAAAGGAATTATAAGCAGTGACGAAGAAATAGCTAGGAAGCTCTTATCAAACATCACAGGAGCCTCCCTGTCTAACACAAGTTATAAAAAAATAGGAGAGAGGATTTTTAGGAGTAAAACAGAAGAAGAACAGCTGGGAGTTGAATTTTACAAGGAGATGAATGAGATAACGGTGAGATACATAGAGAGGATATTGGAAGAGGGCATTGTAGACAACGCCGTATCCATATACCTTTATTTCAACTATCTTTTGAAAGATGAAAAATATCTGGAATATCTTCAAGAGAACATAAAATATCTCGTAGTAGATAATCTAGAGAACGGATCCATATCCCAAGCTGACTTCATAATGGAGCTCTCTAAATGGGTGAAAGGAAGCATACTTTATTATAATACTGATGGTTCCTACGGGATATATCAGTTTTCTAGAAACTACATGGAAAAAGAACTGCTTCCGAATTTTCAGGAAGAGAGGCTGGGAAAAAATGAAAATTCAGAAAAATTCAGAGAATTTACAGATACCCTTTCAAAAAATCTGATGCTGGACACTGGAGAAAGGGCTGAAAACTCCGACATCAAAACGGATCTTGAAAATGAGTTCAGAAGCAAAGAAGATAAAAAAGTTTTGAGACTTGTGGCAGAACTTTTGGAGAAGGGAGTTCCAGGAAATGAAATATCCGTAATAACACCTAGATACAACGTGACTTTGGATTTTGGGCTTTCTAGAATATCTGAAAAAAATAAAATAAAATACCTCTATACTTCTAAAAATGATAAGGTCACAGACAATCCATATGTATTTGCCTTGGCTGTTTTCGCAGTGGTTTTTTACAGGTTTGAAAAAATCAGGATAAATTATGATGAGATGAAGGTGTTTATAAATATAATCCTTCAGATGGATCTCATAAGTTCCGCTCTTTTGGCAGACTACCTGTCCAAAAGAGATTACAGATTGGAGAGCATAGAGGACAAGCAGCTTATGAGAAGGCTTCCTTTGGTTAAAATAGAGGAGTACAACAGCATGGTGGAATTTATAAAATCCATGGACAGGGATACGCCGATAAACCAGTTTTTCACATCGGTATATCTGGAGTACTTCGTAGGTAGAAGTGACGATGCCAAGGATATAAAGGCGTGTAGGGAACTCATGGATTCGTCAGAGGATTTTATAAGGGTCATGGAAAGTTTTCAGATGCTAAAAGATGCAAATTATGAGTTTATAAAATTCATAAGGGAGGGGGCTAAGACGACACCTACTTTAGAGGATATAGGGGTCAAATTAGAGGGAGGATATATGTCTCTGTCCACTCCGGGAAGCTTTATAGGAACAGGTAGAAAAAGCGAGATACTTATATTGACTGATGTAAGAAATCCCCTATATACACTAAAAAGCTATAATGAATTTCAAAACTTGTGGTCTTTGAATAAGGACTGGCCTTTAGGCAGGGTTTTTACAGGAGAGGATGAGCTTCAGATGGAGAAACTAGACCTGGATGCAGTTATAAAAAGGCTTTTTAGAAGCGTAACGGGAGAGATATATTTATTTGGGACGGTCTATTCAGGCAGAGGTATGGAGCAGCACAGTCTTCTTTATGATGCACTTTTGAGGACATTGGGTTAGAAATTATTGAATTTATCGGGATTCGTTACTTTTCTCTTGAAAGAAAAGTAACCAAAAGTTCAAGGATTTTCAAATGTCTAGTAAGTATATATTTCTTTTAACGCCTTTGTGAGCTACAGTCCTCGGTTCCCTGCTCATCCACTGGATAAGGTGTTTCATAGTCGCTACCGCTCCTTGAACTCCCTTAACTTATTCTGTAGGACGGCTGAGTGCAGGTTCTTTCCTGTATAAGCCCTGCGACTTGAAAATCCAAAAAACATAAAAAATAATATCAGCCTTAATAAAAAGCATGCGCATAGTTATTCCTTAATTTATCGTTTTAAAAAGGTTTTGAATCTTTCGGTTATTCTTAACGCTGATTTTGTTATAGCGATGGAAATAGGATAAAAAACCTCTCGCAAAAGAAAGTATTAAGGTTTTGTTATTATTCGTGTTAATTTTTTTGCCTTTTATTTATTTTCATTCGTGACAAAATCTTTTGACTCTAATATTCTTGTAAATTCAGTAATTTATTGTTAAAAATAAAAGAAGCTCTTAGGATATTTATTTCCAAGAGCCTCTTTTTCTATATTCTTCTATGGTTATTATACTCTTCTAGTATGTCTTTGAATTTTGCCACATGATCATCTGAAAACCCCTCCTGGGTCAGAACATCAAATTCAAAATTATCAAGGTCGGCGGCAAATTCCATATAGTTGTCACTAAAATAATTTAAAAGTTTTCTCTGTCGGCTGAAAATTTTTGAGAGTTTATCTCCCTTGTAGAGGTATGTTTTTATTTCCCAACTAGCTTTTCCTGAGAAGTAATCCTCGAGAATTTTTGATGCAGTTTCTATATTTTTAAACCCTTCTCCTAAAATTTCAACAAGAGCCTTTTCTTTAAGTTCCCTTACTAAAGAAAACCCCATTTCAATAAGAGCAGTTTTGATTTCTGAAAATTTTGATGCTGAAAAAAGCTCTTCTATAGGGAGCTTGTACCTGACTTCCTCAGATTTTGGACTGAGGGCCTTTCCTAGTCTTTCCTTAAAGTCTTCTGCCATAGACTCCTTATGAGAGATCTCAGATTCCAGGGAATTTATTTTTTCTCTCTGCTCACCACACAACTTATTTAAAGAATCGATCTTGAGTTTCATCTCTTCTAGTTCATCTTTGGAAATAAAAAAATCCCCTAGGATCTGCATCTGGTTTCCTTCGCCTTTCAGCTCATTCAAACGGTCTATTTTTTCTTTCAGCTCATTTTTGACTTCCTCTTTGGAAAGTTTTAGATTTTGATTTTCACCCTCTATGAGCCTGAAATTATCTGAAAGCTGTAAATATTGGGTTTTAATTTTCTGATTTTCTTTTTTCAGAAACTCAATTTCCTCTATAAATTTTTTGTGACCGGTTTTCAGGTCCTTCAAATTTTTTTCCAGTTCACTCTTGGAATTTTTAAGTTCGAGAATATGGTTGGAGAGTTCAAGATTCTTCTGATTTTTATTTTTTAAATTTTTATCTAATATCTCGAGCTGTTTTAGATCTATTCTTACTTTTTGCTTCTCGTTGATGAGCTCTTCTTTCATCTGGTTGATGATCTGGTTTCTCTCTTCAATGATGCTGTTTAGAATATTTACCTCGCTTATCTCTTCATTTCTTTTGTTATTAAAGAGATTTCCAAAAAAACTTTCTTTTTTAGACATAATCTGCCTCCAAAACATATAGATTCTATCAATATAGATTATAGTTTATTTTCTTTAAAAGTTCAAATAAACGGGATTAAATTTTCAGATGATTGTTCTATATTTCAAGCTAAATTTAGTAGGCATATTATTTTCAAAGGATTTATTTGATGCGTAGGTTCATAATTTTTTTAAGTTGATAGGATAATAAATGCCTATATCAATTGTAAAGATGGGATGTAAATGGTATAATTTATAGGTATTTGAGTTTTATAGGGGTGAAAAATGCTGAGCAAAATAAATAGAAGGTTCCAGGATTGGGCAAGGCCTAAAAGACTTTCCATAGGAAGATACCTTTGGGATCGTAAAAAGAATAAAATTGATAAAATTGATATGGGTAAAGTAAAAAAAATATTGTTTTTGAGATATGATGGTAAGATAGGGGATATGATCATAAATACTTTTATGTTTCGAGAAATAAAAAAAGTATACCCTGATATTGAAATCGCTGTAGTTGCTCGTGGTGCCAATAGACAGATAATAGAAAATAACCCAAATGTAGATAAAATATATGAATATGATAAAAGCAATAAAAAGTTAAAAAAACTTTCTGAGGAGATAAGAAAAGAGAACTATGATCTTTTGATTGATTTTTCAGAGATGCTGAGAGTGAAACAGATGAAGTTTATTAACCTTTGTAGGGCCAGGCAGAATATGGGAATAAATAAAAAAGAATGGAATCTTTTTGATATAAATATAGATTATAAAGAGGATAAAAAGCATATTACAAACAGATATGCTGAAGTGCTAAAGTTAATGGGCATAGATAAAGCTGATCTTTCTTATGATATTTACCTAACAGAGAAACAAGAAAATTTAGGTAAAAGTTTTCGAGAAAGCATACCCGAGAAAAATCTATTTGCTTTAAATCCTTATGGTGCCAGTAAATATAGGACTTTTAACAGAGAAAAAATATTAGAAATAGGAAAAAAAATTTTGGGTGATTCAGAAAGTGCATTAACTTTTATTTTTTCACCAGAAAAGAAAAAAGAGGTAGAAATAATTGCAAAAGAACTAGGTGAAAGAGTCTACCTCTGTGAAGAAATAAAAGGTATAATGGACTCGGCAGCTATCCTGAAGTATTCAGACCTGATAATTACAACAGATACCTCTATAGTTCATCTGGGAGTTGCACTAGATAAGAATATGATCGCCGTTTATAGAAGTGACGAAGGGACGGGAGAATACAACAGTATAGTTTGGGGTCCTAATTCAGACAAGGTAAGGATGATATACTCTGAGCCAAATTTTATAGAGGGTGAAGAGGCAGATATAAACAAATTTAAATTTGAAATTGTGGAGGAAGTATGAAAAAAAAACTATACACTTTATCTCTAACATTTTGGTGTGAGATTATAAGGTTATTATATTTTATAACCATCCCTTTATTTAAAAAAAGAGACATTTGGTTGATATGTGAGACAGAATTTCAAGCACAGGAAAATGGGTATTATTTGTTTAAGTACATAAGAGAAAATTATCCTGATAGAGATGTTTATTATGTAATTTCAAAAGAGTCTCCGTGCTTGCATAATATAGATTATTTAGGTAATATATTGTATTTAAACAGCTTTAAACAAATTTTTTATATGTTTCATTCCAATAAAATAATTTCTACTCATGGATTGTGGATGAATCCTGATGAATTAGGAATTTTTAGAAAATTAACAAAAAAGATGCTTAAAAGTAAAAAAGTTATGTTAAATCATGGAATTGGATTAATGAAAAATGGTAAAAAATACTATCATAAAAATATATTTGCTTTAAATGATATTTTTATTGCTATATCTGATTTGCATAAAAGTATTTTTGTAAATGAGTATGGATATAAAGATGAAGAAGTTATTATTGCTGGTTATCCTAGGTTTGACGACTTGACCGATACAAGCACCCAAAAAAGTGTCCTGTTTATGCCAACGTGGAGAGATGGGCAGGATAATTTAGGTGAACACTTTGAGAAAACAGAGTTTTTTAAAGAAATTAAAAAATTGTTAACTAACTATCGCTTGAAAGAATTTCTTAAGAAAAATAGGATATCATTTAATGTTTATATGCATCAGAATTTTCAAAAGTACAATGAAATTTTTAAGAAGTTTGAGACTGAAAATATAAAAATTATAAGACAAGGAGAAAAAACCGTCCAAGATTTATTAAAAGAAAATAAATGCTTGATAACGGATTATTCTAGTGTTTTATTTGATTTTGTGTATATGAAAAAACCATTTATATCATATCAGTTCGATAGAAAAGATTTTTTAAATTCTAGAAAAGATAATGCTTTTATTGACATAACGAAAGATATTCCAGGAGATATAGTTGACAATTTAGATGACTTAATAGATGTTTTGGAAGAACTCAATAAAGCTGAATTTGAAATAAAACCAAAACATTTAAAAGAAAGTGAAACATTCTTCAAATATAGGGATCAAAATAATTGTAAAAGAGTTTATGAAGCTATAGAAACTATTTAATTCAAAGTCAAAGGGAGAGTACATGATGAAGAAAAAGATTATAGGATATACAGCAGGAGTGTATGACTTGTTTCATGTGGGTCATTTAAACATACTGAAAAAAGCAAAAGAAAACTGTGATGAATTGATTGTTGCAGTTAGTACTGATGAACTCGTTGAAAAATATAAAAATAAAAAAACTTTTATACCATATGAAGAGAGGGCTGAAATTTTATCACATATAAACTTTGTAGACAAAGTCGTTCCTCAAGAAAGCATGGATAAAATGGAAGCTTGGAAAAAATATAAATTTGATATTATGTTTGTAGGTGATGATTGGAAAGGTACCGATAAATGGAACGAGATAGAGGATGAGTTTAAAAAAGTTGGAGTTGAAATTGTTTATTTTCCGTACACAAAGTGTACTTCGTCCAGTAAAATAAGGGAATTAATAGATAATAATTTGAAAATTAAAACATACAGGTAAGAGTAGGTAAAATATGAATAATTTTTTATTTTTTAGTTAGAAAAGAGGTAGCGAATGAAGGAAAAAATAACCGTTATTGTCACGATTTATAATAGATTAGAGTACGCTAAAAACATAATAAAATCTCTTTTGAACCAAACAGTTCAAATTGATGAATTAATCTTTGCAGACGATGGTTCTAGTGAGAGTTTAATGGATGTCATTGAAGAATTACTACCTCTTTGTAAATTTAAGATAAAGCATGTATATCAAGAAGATTTAGGGTTTAGAGCAGCAAAAAACAGAAATAACGGAGCAAGGGCTGCAGAAGGTGATATATTACTATTTTTAGATCAAGATGTTGTATTTCCAGAGAATTTTATAGAAAAGTTTATTCTAAATTCTAAAAAAGGAGTTTTTCTTTTTTCTAGAGCAATTATGAGTACAGAAGATGAAAAGTTAATAGTGCAAAAATTAATTGATTCAAATGAAAAATATTCAAAAATTTATGAAAAAATTGATTACAAAGAAAAAATAGAGCAACGAGAGAAAAAAAATGGCAAAGATATTTTTTATAATTTTCTTTATATGATAAAGTTAAGGAGCAGAGGCGCTAAAATCCCATCCATGATTTTTTCAATATATAAAGATGATTTCATAAAAGTGAATGGCTTTGATGAAAAATATGTCGGCTGGGGATATGAAGATGATGATCTTTTTAACAGGCTATATAAAGCCGGATATAAATCCAAACCCTTATTTTACAAAATGCCACCCATTCATATGTGGCATTCTCACGAAACAAGTAAAAAAGAAAGTCCAAATGAAAAATATTACAGGAAAAGAAAAAAAGAGATTTCTAAAAAAAATTATAGGTGTGAATCAGGGTATGACAATTCAATGGAATATGATGACCATGTGAACATTAATATTTTAAATTGATTTAAGCATTTAGATTAATTAACTCGATTTGTGCAAAAAATTAAAAATAGACAACTTTTTGAGGTAATATTAAGGTCACGACACCAAAAAACCTCAAGGAGTTATCTACTCAATGAATATATTAGCCCTTAATTCTGATTTTTTCAAATATTTTTTCACGCTTAGCTGTAAATGGTCTCTTAAACAAAGACGACATCTTTCTACTTTTGTTGATGGAATCATTAATTCTGATGGAAGGAAAAATCTTTCAAATATATAGAGAAACTCTTTTAATTCCAAAGATAGGAGTACTTTCAATAAGTTTCTCCTTTACTCTCCGTGGAATGAAAAAAACTTAATCTGCAAAGAAAAAAGACCGTTCTCAATGAAATGAATATGGCTGGATCTAAAAACCCGTTCTTCTTTTCTATTGATGGCACACTTTCTAGCAAGAAATCCTCTTCTAAAAACATAGAAGGGTTGAAGTTCAACTATTCTCATGTTTCTAAAAAGAATTAATGGTCTCATTGTATTGTTTCCTTACATGGTCATTTCAATGGTCTATCTTTAATCTTTGGATTTTAAAACTTACCTTTCTGAAGAATCAGGCGCAGAACAAAAACGTTCTTTTAAAACCAAGATCGATTTAGCGCTTGATAAATTAGAAGGAATAGATATTCAACTAGAAAGAAAAAGCTATGTGTTGATAGATAGCTAGTACACTTCAGCAGGATTCATTAACAAAACTCAACAATTAGGATTTCAGGTTATTAGTGGAATAAAATCCAACAGGATTTTTTATCCAGATCGAATCAGAGCAAAATTGAGTGAATATTCTAAAACATTGAAAGAGGAAGACCTTAATGTCATTACCGTTAAGGGAAGAACTCGTTATGTTTATAGATATGAAGGTGCTGTAAAGGGAATAGAAAATATAGTTGTTTTAATGAGTTGGATAGATAAATTTGACAGTAGTAAATCCCAATTTTATATAGTGAGTACTAACGTGTCTTTGAGCTCTGAAAAAATAATAGAATATTATAGTCACAGATGGGAAATTGAAGTCCGTTTTAGGTATTAAAAAGAAAGGCTAGGTTTAGATAATTATGAAATGCGTAGTTTAAAAAGGATAGAAAGATTCTGGGAGCTGCTATATTTGCTCTACGATTTCTTGGAGTTAAAAAGGTTTAAGAGTAAAGTACCAGAAAACTTGGGGAAATTAATAGATAAGTTAAAAGTTAAGCGGAAAAGAGAAGTCTTTCTTATGTCTATGAAAGGACTTTATCTGGAGCAAAGTTAGAGGAACTCTATGAAGAATTTAGAGTTCCTGCTTAAATTTGCACAAGTCGAGTAATGATTTAAAATTATTAGTATAAAGCAGGTACAAAATTAGGGGGTTGAAAAATGATTGTAAGTGTTTTGGTCATAACATATAATCATGAAAAATATATAAGAAAGTGTTTAGACAGTATATTGGAACAGGAAGGAGATTTTCAACTGGAAATTCTAGTAGGAAATGATAAGTCTCCTGATAACACGGAGAGAGTATTAAGAGAGTATGAAGGTGATAAAAAGTTTATCATACTGAACAGAAAACAGAATATGGGAGCTACAAAAAATTTATATGATCTTTATAAAAAAGCACAAGGTGAGTATATTGCTGTTTTAGAAGGGGATGACTTTTGGACAGACCCTAAAAAAATTCAAAAGCAAATAAAAGTTCTAGAAGAAAAAGATGATAGTGTTTTATGCTTTACGGATTCTCACATTGTAGATAATAAAGACCGAATAATAGGCGAAAAATTATTACCAGTTGAAAAACTTGAGAGTATAAAAGATGTTATGTTTACAATAGGAAAAATTCCTACTGGAACAATCCTTTTTAAAAATATTTTTTTGAAAAATAGGCATGAAAATAAAGGTGTAGAAGAGCTTCTTACAGCGAGCAATATAATTGGAGATTTACCTCTTCTGGCTTTTTTGATTAAATCAGGTAAATTTTATAGACTACCGGAAAAAACAGGTTCTTATAGATATATAACTATTAGCGGGACATCTTACTCAGCAATGTCAATTATTAAGAAAAGCTTAGAAGCAGAGAAAGTAATTAGAGCAATAAAAGCATATTATGATCCTCATGCTAAATTTTTTTTAAATTGTACTATATGCAGAAGCAGAAAGTATCTTTTAAAAGATTTGAAAAAAAAGGATAAAAAACTTTTGAAAGAATATAAAAAGTCACTAAAATTTAAAGAAATATTAGGTTTGAATTTATATACTTTATTTTCTCCTTTAGATGATTTGATACGTAGTCTATACAGAAAAAAAATCAAGAAATATAGAAAAAAGAATTTATTTATAAATTCTTAAATTTTTAAAAACTGAAAATATACTAAAATATTTTTTATCTATGCATTGATACTTAATGGAAATAATCATAAGATACGAAAAATTTATTTAAAAAATATTTTAAGAATTATTAATGTCTAAAAAGTTAATTTAATAGGGAGGCCAAATGTCTTTTTATAACGAAGAGGAATTGAAGGATATCGGATTAAAAAGTTTTGGAAAAAATGTTTTAATCAGTAGAAAAACTAGTATATATGGTGCTGAGAACATTTCAATTGGTGATAATGTAAGAATAGATGATTTTTGTATATTGAGTGGAGTTATAAAAATAAAGAATTATGTTCATATTTCAGCAGGGGTTTATTTATACGCAGGTGATGCAGGAATAGAAATCAATGAATTTTCAGGAATTTCTTCTAAAACAGTTATTTATGCTATAAGTGATGATTTCAGCGGATCTTCTCTTATTGGACCTATGATTGATAAAAAATATCGAAATGTTTTTTCTAAAAAAGTTTATATAGGAAAACATGTGCAAATAGGTACTTCATGTGTAATACTTCCTGGTGCTACTTTGAATGAAGGAATATCTGTGGGAGCAATGAGCTTAGTAAACAGTAATCTAGAGGATTGGTCACTCTATATAGGGATTCCTGCTAAAAAGATAAAAGAAAGAAAAAAAGAATTGTTGAGATATGAGCAAAAAATGAAGGAGAATGTGCTATGAATAAAGAAAATCCTATTATGGTAACTAAGTCTTTTCTACCTCCCATCGAAGAATACAAAAAAGAGATCGAAAGAATATGGGAAACAAACTGGTTAACCAATATGGGTCCACTTCATGAGGAATTTAAATGTAAATTAAAGAGCTATTTAAAAAGTGATAACCTTTCTCTTTTTATTAATGGCCATCAAGCACTGGAGGTAGCCCTTAAATCTTTGGACCTAAAGGAGGGTGGGGAAGTCATAACTACTCCTTTTACCTTTGCCTCGACAACTCATGCAATTGTAAACTGCGGACTAACTCCTGTATTTTGTGACATTGAATCGGAGACATACAACATGGATGCTGGAAAAATAGAGGAACTGATAACAGAAAGAACAGTGGCTATACTGCCGGTACATGTTTTTGGCAATCCCTGTAATGTAAAAAAAATCGGAGAGATAGCCAAGCAATATAATGTAAAAGTTATTTATGATGCGGCCCATACTTTTGGAGTAGAAATCAACAGTGAGGGAATAGGAAGCTTTGGAGATATATCCATGTTCTCGCTTCATGCCACAAAGGTTTTTCATTCAATAGAGGGAGGGGTATTAACCTATAGGGACAAAGGTTTAGAGCAAAAACTTAGGAATTTGAAGAATTTTGGAATAGTCGGTCCAGAAAATGTTATATCTTCTGGCGGGAATTCAAAGATGAACGAGTTTCAGGCAGCTATGGGGATAGTTAATCTGAGATACGTGGATAACGAAATTATTAAAAGAAAAAAAATAGCATATTTGTACAGAGATAAATTGGAAGACATAAAAGGAATTAGAGTTTTAAAAGATTTGCCTGGGGTGAAACATAATTACTCTTATTTTCCAATTATTGTAAATGAAAAAGAATTTGGAATGACGAGAGACGACCTTTTTGAAAAACTTAAAGAATTTAACATCTTTTCCAGAAAATATTTTTATCCACTGACAACAGAATATGACTGTTATAAGGGTAAATTTAATGCTGAGGTACCTATTGCAAAGTATATTTCAGAAAGGGTTTTAAACCTTCCTATTTATGGAAGTTTAGAACATGAGGCCGTAGAGAAAATATGTCAAATCATTATAGAGGAAAGTCAGAAGGAGAAATGCTTGTAAGTGTTTTGACCATATGAACTCTTGCAGCAACATAATGTAAATATTATTTTTTATATAAAAATTGATTAAATTGTATTTAACAATAAAAGGAGAACAGCTATGATTTACTTATTTATCTTTAATTTTTATTTACTTTGGAGTTATATTGTTTTTAAAAAAAATAAAAAAAAATCTTTTCTTAAAGACTTGCCTGGGGAAATAAAAAAAATGAATTTAGGCAGTTCTCATGGTTTTTATTCTTTCGATTATACAGAAAAAGGTTCATTTAACGGAGCTCAAGATTCTCAGACATTTTATTATGATTTAAAAGTTTTAAAAAAAATATATCCCAATATTCAAAAAGGAGCAACGGTATTCCTACCTGTAAGTTATTTTTCTTTTTCAAGTGGTGAGCTATGGTTACCTATTCATTCAATTAAATATTTTAGGTCTTTTTCATTAAAAGACTTTAAAGGAAGAATGAAATTTGAGTATATACTATATAATTTTTTCCCTTTGTTTTATAGCCTCAAAAAGAAATTAAACAAAAAAAAAGTTAAACCTAAAAAAACACGAGAACGAAGAATTGAAGGCCATGTAAAGCGTTTCAGGGATAAAACAAAATTGAAATATAACGAAGATATTTTGAGCAAAATAATAGATCTTTTACAAAAAAAAGAATGCAAAATTTTTCTGATTACCACTCCATTTCATGAGGTGTATAATTCTTTTTTTCCTAAAAAAGAATTAGAAAAAGATTTTTTTGATTATTTAAATCATTTTGCTGACATTATGAATGTCACTTATTTAAATTATTCTGATAATAGTTTTATTACAAATAATATAGATTTTTTTCGTGATTTTGATCATTTAAATTCTGATGGGAGAAAAATGTTTTTAAAAATTTTAAGTGACGATTTAAATTTAGAAATGTAATACTAGATATATGAAATACATGCATTTTCAAAAGTGATATTTCTATAAATAACTGATGTTTCGCGATCATTAAATCTTTGAAAATACTAGCATTTTAAATTTAAACCTCTAAAATTGATTCATTTTATTAGCAAAAATAGCCTAAATTAACCCAAGTTGCTACTTCATATTTAAAAATGTATAACCCATTAAAAATAATAGAATTTTGAGTTCAAAACACCTAGAAGTAACACTATGGATAGACTTTGGCATCAATCTATTTATAGAACTTCCTACAGTTTCAATTAGTTTTCTTTTTATATGATCAAGAAATTCCTGACTTTTACTTTTAGAACGCTTTGAATTTTTACGTCTCATAGGTGAAAGGTAAATATCACCATCACTTAATACGTCTTCAAGAACATAGTCATTATATGCTCTGTCCGCATAAATAATGGCATCTTTTGGCAAATCAAAACTAAAATCTTTAAATGCTGTAATATCAGCAATAGATCCAGGTAATATTTTATATTCTACAGGTAAGCCTTTTTCATTTGTCATCAAATGGAGTCTTGCTCCGAAAAAAATTTTCTTTTACTTGAAATGTATCCTCTGTAAAGATCATGATCTAAATATATTTTGCATCTAGGAATTCTATAATTGTCACACACAGAGATAGGGAAAGAATCAATCATAAATTCTTTGGTTTCAGATCTATTTTTATTATGTTCCATAATGATATCCATTATTTTACTTAAGGTAGAACCTAAATTAGCAAGTCTTCTAGAGAATCTACTTTTAGAAAGAACATAATCAAAATGAGAATAGTCTTCAAAAAAAGTTAAAGTCTTTTGGAAGTTACCATTAAAATATATTCCTGCGATTATTGCCGTTGTAATAACTTCAGCATCTCTCATTTTAGCTTGAGAATTTTCTTGATGACCAGTAAGATTAAGAATAAATTGAACAAATTCTAATATATCATAAATGTTATCTTTCATATTGTGCACTCCTAAAGTTGTTATTTTAAGAGTATTTTATCGCATAATTAACCCAAGTTGCTACCTTATAAAAAGTTTAGCTCCAGCATTGAAGAATGCCTTCATGTTTTATGTTTTTAACCTTATAAAATCAAGAATTATGACCATTAAATGATTTGGAAAAATTTTTTTGATATCTAATTCATGGTATGTTTAGTTCAAATTTAAAGGAATTTTATAATTAGAAATACTATTTATCAGGTAAGTAGCAACTTAGGTTAAATTAAGCAAATTTAGTAAAAAAAGTGTATTGATATGACTATCTAAATTTATAACTTATTGATTTTAAAGGCATAGAGAAGTGCGAAACATCAGTAAATAAAAAAAATTAAAGTCAATGACATATGCCTTGAAATATGTCACTACACTCAAAAATGAATGAATTCAAGCAACTATTATCTGAGTTACATAGATGATGAAATTAGAGAAAAAAAAGATGGCATATTTTATGTAGAAAAAATTAGAGAGTATTAGAAATTTCAGATAAATTACTAAAAAATTTGTATAAAATTAAAGGGGGATTAAGTTGAAGGGTATAATACTTGCCGGTGGGAGTGGGACGAGGCTCTATCCAGTTACAAAGGCTATGAGCAAACAGATGACACCAATATATGATAAACCTATGATATACTATCCTTTGTCTGTTCTTATGCTGTCAGGCATAAGAGAGATATTGATTATATCCACCCCAAGGGATATAAAAGTATTCGAAGAGCTATTGGGGGACGGAAGTAATTTTGGCCTAAGACTCCAATACGCTGCCCAGGAGAAACCAAATGGTTTGGCAGAGGCTTTTATAATTGGAGAAGAATTCATTGGAAATGAAAGTGTCGCCCTTGTTTTAGGAGATAATATCTTTTATGGGTATGGGTTTGGTAGTATACTGGAAAATGCAGGAAAGTTAAAAGAGGGAGCTAAAATATTTGGATACTATGTTAAGAATCCAAGTGCATTTGGTGTGGTGGAATTTGATTCAGATGGCAGGGTTATTTCACTTGAAGAAAAACCAGAGAAACCAAAATCAAATTATGCAGTACCAGGTCTCTATTTTTATGATAATACTGTTATTGAAAAAGCCAAGAAAATCAAACCCTCTGTTAGAAATGAACTAGAAATAACAGATGTAAACAGGTTATATCTTCAAAAAAATAAATTAAGCTGTATAAACCTCGGGAGGGGAATGGCCTGGTTAGATACCGGTACATTTGACGGGCTTGTAGATGCCACTAATTTTGTTAAAGCTGTGCAGGATAGACAAGGTATAATGATAGCCTGTCCTGAGGAAATAGCATATTTGAAAGGCTGGATTACTAAAGAAAAAATTGAAAAATTAGCTGAGCCGTTTTTAAAGACACATTACGGCGAATATTTGATGAACTTGATCAAGTAAAGGGGAATAAAATGACTTATTTGATAACAGGTGGAGCAGGCTTTATTGGCGCCAACTTTGTAAAATATATGCTTAAAAAATATGAAAATATAAAGATAATGATACTGGATAAACTTACATATGCAGGGAATCTAGGGACTATTAAAAAAGAACTAGAAGATTATAGAGTTACTTTTGTAAAGGGAGATATATGCAATAAAGAGCTGGTTGAAAATATATTTATGAACCATGACGTGGATTATGTTGTTAACTTTGCTGCTGAATCACATGTTGACAGGAGCATAGAAAATCCCGGTTTATTTTTGGAAACCAATATAATTGGAACACAGGTATTGTTGGATACAGCAAAGGGACACTGGACAAATGGTAAGGATATAAATGGTTATCCTATCTATAAAGAAGGTAAGAAATTCCTTCAAGTTTCTACAGATGAAGTTTATGGAAGCCTTAGCATAGATTATCCAGATGGAAAAGAACTGAAAGTTGCAAATGAAGAGTTGAAACTTGTGCTTAAAAATAGAAAAGTCATGCCAAAAATATTTGGCAAAAATTTTTTTACAGAAAAAAATCATCTTGATCCAAGAAGTCCTTATGCCACATCTAAAGCTGGAGCAGATATGCTGGTTAGGGCTTATGCAGAGACATATCATATGCCTGTTAATGTCACTAGATGTTCGAATAATTACGGTCCATATCATTTTCCGGAAAAACTTATTCCTCTTATCATAAAAAATATATTGGAAGGGAAGAAGCTTCCTGTTTACGGAGATGGTAAGCAGGTAAGGGATTGGCTGTATGTAGAAGACCACTGTAAAGGGATAGACATGGTAATTAACAGCGGGAGACTAGGAGAAGTTTATAATATTGGGGGATTTAATGAAGAGCAGAATATAAATATAGTCAAATTAACAATAGATACTATAAAAAAAATGACAATTGAAAATGGGAAATTGAAATCTGAATATAAAAATATAGTTAAATGTAAGCCGGAAGAAATAAGTTATGATCTTATTGAATATGTAAAGGACAGGCTTGGTCATGATGTCAGGTATGCAATAGACCCAACAAAGACGGTTAGAGAGCTAGGCTTTTATCCAGAAACACCATTTAATGAGGGGATAGAAAAGACTATCATATGGTATCTTGACAATCAGGACTGGATAGAGGAAGTGATCAGTGGAGACTATATAAAATATTATGAAAGAATGTATTGTAAAATATAGTTGTTTATGAGGTGGCTGAAAGTATGGTAAATAGAGAAAAATTTTTAGAATATTTTGATGAGAAGAAAATAAAAGATAAAAATTGTTTGAAAAATTATAGGAATAGAAGGGTAATATTTTCTGAAAAAATAGATGGTGAAATGTATTATATTAAAAAATATATTCCCCATAAACAGAGGGAAAGAGCCATAGCTTTTGGACTTCAAAGAGATAGGGCAGAACATTATAAATTTATATCGGAAAAACTGGATAAACTGGGCATACCACATATTAGGCCAGAATTTGTAATCATTAATAGAAAAACTTTTTTTAAAAGAGAATCTTTAGTGATTACAAAATACGGAGGTATCTCTCTAGGAAAAATTCCTGATTTTGATAAAATCCAAAAAAGAAAATTAATAGATAAATTTTTTGATTATTTTATAGTAATGTGTAAAAATGGTATTTATCCTACAGATTATAATTTTGGAGGGGCTCTGGTAAGAAACGAAGAGTTATACCTTATAGATTTTGATCCCTACAGAACAAAAATGATTGTTACAAAGAAATTTAGAGAATATGTTATTTACAAACTGGAAAGAAGAGCATGTATAGAAACAAATTTTGGAGAAGAATTTAATAATTATTTAAAAAATCAAATCTACAGAGTTCGTAGGGAATTAGGCTGGTAAAATATTATGAATATATTTGTAAATTAAAGATGATAAAAAACAGTTCAAATTAAATAAAAATGGGAGAGCAACAATGAAAATATTAGTAGTCAGGTTCAAACAAATAGGAGACTCTGTGCTGGCCTCTCCTATATGCAGCAGCTTGAAAAAAACATATCCGGATAGTGAAATTGATTATGTGGTTTACGAGCATATCTCACCTTTGTTTGAAAATCACCCCTCTATAGACAATGTCATATCTATAACAAAAGATGAGCAGAAAAATCCTTTTAAATATTTATCCAAAGTATGGAAGGTCACAAGGAAAAAATACGATATAGTTATTGATATAATGTCCACTCCTAAGAGCGAGGTCTTTACCCTTTTTTCTCCAGGGGCAAAATACAGGATAGGCAGAAGAAAGCCCAAGAGGGGCTATACATACACCCACAAAATAGACGAGCCAATGAATGCCAAGGACAAGGTGGACAAGTTTTTGAAGATGCTGAAGCCTTTGGAAGACGACGGGATTGATGTAAAATATGATGCTGACTATAGTATTCATATCACAGATGAAGAGAAGAAAAAACTTAGAAATAGGATGGAAAAAGCAGGGGTGAATTTTAATAGGCCTGTTTTTGCCTTTGCTATAAATTCCAGAAGACCCCACAAAATATGGAAGAGAGAGTATATGATAGAGGTCATAAATCATTGTGTAGATAAGTACAATGTCCAAGTAATATTTTATTATTCCCCTGCTGAGAAGGCCTATGCCAAGGAAACTCACGAAATGATGAAGTGGAATGAAAATATATTTTCAAACATCGAAACAAAGTCTATAAGAGAACTGGCCATGCTTCTTGCAAACTGTGATATGTTTATAGGGAATGAGGGAGGACCTCGTCACATAGCTCAAGGATTGGATATTCCAAGTCTCGCTATATTCAGCCCTAGTGCAGAAAAAAAAGAGTGGCTGTCTAATGCAAATGACAAGCATCAGGGGATAGAGATACATGACGTAGGAGCCAAGGAGTATTTTGGTATAAAGCCTAGCCATGTGATAGAAAAACTAGACGAGATGATAGATAGGTATGTTGAGAAAATATAGTTTTTATTTTCTATTTTTTAATTTGGAAGGAAGTTTATGAAGGCATTGACAGAGACAGAGTACAAAGGGTATAAATTGTTTTTTTACGACAATAAATATGAAAATGTATTAAAAAAAATAGCAGATAATAATATAAAGTTAACAGAAGAGTACAAAAATACCCAGCGAAACTATGTTGCGAAAATAAGCCACAAGGGCAGAGATTACGTTCTGAAATCTCCCAGAAATGAATTCAGAATACCTCAAAGAAAATTTTTCACCCTTTTTAAAGGGGGAGAGGCTGTTGAGACTCTTAAAAATATCAATAACCTAAAAGAAAAAGGATTGGATATTTTTGCCATGCCTTTGGGGGCAGTAGTCAGAAGAAAATACGGTATGATTACAGAATCTCACATAATTTTTGAGATGGCAGAAGGTGAAGCTGTTTTAAAAAATAAGCATAGAGCAGTAGAAGCTACAAAGGAGATGCACAAGTACGGGGTATATCACGGAGACTGCAACCCCAGCAACTTTATAATTACAGAAAATGGTGTAAAGGTTATAGACACCCAGGCTAAAAAAATGCATTTTGGTAACTACAGGGCACACTATGATATGGTGACCATGAAGATGGATTCCTATAAAGAGATGAAATACCCTTATAAAAAAAATATATTTTATTATATTGTACTCATGGTGAAATATCTTAAGAGAAATCCCATAGTGGCAAAGATAAAAAAGAACAAGAAAATCTTGAGGGATAAAGGTTGGAAAATATAGATTAGGAGATGATCTGATGAAAAAATATCTAGTAACTGGTGGAGCAGGATTCATAGGCTCACATCTATGCGACTATCTGCTCGGTGAAGGACACAAAGTAGTGGTTGTAGATAATTTCAATGATTATTATGATGTGAGAATAAAAGAGAGAAATGTAGGGGATAATTTAGATAACCCAAACTACAAGTTGTATAGAGGGGACATAAGGGATCTTGATTTTCTAAAAAATATATTTCAAGATGAAAAGCTGGATGCAGTCATAAATCTGGCAGCCATGGCTGGGGTCAGACCATCTCTAGAAAATCCTATACTTTATGAAGAAGTAAATGTAAGGGGGCTAATGAACCTGTTGGAGCTTAGCAAGGCTAATGGCATAAATAAGTTTATTCAGGCCTCCTCTTCATCTGTTTATGGTAACAATAAAGAGGTTCCATTTAAGGAGACTGCAGTGGTGGACTATGCCATATCCCCCTATGCGGCTACGAAAAAGGCAGGAGAGGTCATGGGCCACGTCTATCATCACCTCTATAACATCGATATGATCCAGCTGAGGTTCTTTACGGTGTACGGCCCTAGGCAGAGGCCGGACCTTGCCATACACAAGTTTACAAGGATGATAGCAGCAGGGGAGATGATACCTTTCTACGGAGACGGAACCACCCAGAGGGACTATACCTATATAGATGACATCATTGACGGCGTGGTGAAGTCTATAAAATACCTGGAGAAAAACGAAAAAGTGTATGAGATATTCAATCTGGGAGAATCCCATACAGTTACCTTGAAAGAGATGGTGGAAACCATAGAAAAGGAGCTGGGTATAGAGGCTAAGATAAACAGACAGCCTATGCAGCCTGGGGATGTAGAAAAAACTTACGCAGATATAAGTAAGGCGAAGAAAGTTCTTGGGTATGCACCTAAGACTCAGTTTAGTGAGGGGATTAAAAAGTTTTTGACCTGGTATAATGGGATGAATATTAAGTAAATAAAAGACACCTTCAAATTTAAACCGAAGGTGTCTTTGTTTCATTAGATGCTACTTTTTTACAGAAAACCAGTAAACAACACTAGGGTTTTTAAATGGGTTTCTGTACTTGTGAGGTGTGAATTTTTCCAGATAAACCGAATCTCCCTCTTCTAAATTAAAAGTTTCATTGTTCACCTGTATTTCAAGGGCTCCTTTGATGACAATTCCGATCTCTTCATAATCGTGTCCCCAAGAAAGGTCACTGTAGTCACTGTTTCCATCTATTGTGATTGCGATTCCGTTAAGCTTATGTGATCCCTTTGTAAGGAGTTCTATTTTAGTATGGTCGCTATTTGAAGAGAATATTTCCTTTCTCTCTTCTTTTTTTACCACAGGAGAGGAGTCTGAATTTACTTGAAGTATCTCCATTAGATTGATGGAGAGTGCAGCACAAATTTGCTGAAGATTGGAAACAGAAGGACTGTTTTGGTTTCTTTCGATGTTGCTGATAAATCCAACAGACAATCCTGTCATATCGGACAGTTTTTTTAAAGTGAGTCCCTTTTCTTTCCTGCAGAATTTAATTTTTTCTCCTAAATTGTTCACTGTTTGTTCCCCCTGAAAATCTGATGATGAAGATTTTGAAAATTATATCATAACTTTTTTTTTAAGTAAATTGATTTTCAAATAAATCAATAAAAAAATAACGATTGTAATTTTTTAATGGTATTTTTCACAGAAAGATAACAAAAAAAGATCTAAATAAAAAAAAGCATCTTTTAGAAAAAAAGATGCTTTATAACTTCTGAAATGGTGCCTAGAAGTGGATTCGAACCACCGACCGCTCGGGTATGAACCGAGTGCTCTAGCCAACTGAGCTATCTAGGCACATAAATGGTGGAGATAAGCGGGGTCGAACCGCTGACCTTCGCAGTGCAAGTGCGACGCTCTCCCAACTGAGCTATATCCCCATGGTACCCCGTAGGAGAATTGAACTCCTGTCTTCAGAGTGAAAATCTGATGTCCTCACCACTGGACGAACGGGGCTTACTTTAGAGGCAAATACCCTTACCTCTTCTGAGCTTTAGATCAAAAGCTGTGTGCTCAGAACAGAAAGATAATATCATGTGATAAAAAAAAAGTCAATAAACTTTTAAATTTTTTTATAAGGTTTATTTACATGGCTACTCTAATCAGTATCTTTATTCTGAATTTTACCTAAAAATAATAATAAGTATCTAAAGGCATGACTTTAAAATGGCATGATTTTTAATTGTGTTAAGGGAAAGTAGTTGTCTAATGAGGACAGATTTTGACTGATGATTCATGTTTTTTTATAAAATTGTGTATTTTTAGTGTTTGTTATGTATTTTTTTTGTAATTTAAAGTTATTTCTAGTATACTTTTATTAGAGTGATAAAGGCAAAATTCGAAGGGAGCAATATAATGATTACGCTGAAAACAGAAAGATTGTATCTGAAAGTTCTTGGAGAAGAATCGGTTTCAGAAGTTACAGAATATTATAAAAAAAATAGAGATTTTTTAAAAAAGTGGGAAAGTTCAAAAAGAGATGATTTTTTTTCAGAATCATATCAAAAAATGCTTTTAAAACTTGAAAAAGAGGAAATAGAAAACGGTCACAGAATGAAATTATGGATTTTCAAAAGGGAAAATAATAAAATTATTGGATTCTTAAATTTTGGAAATATAATAAGAGGTGCCTTTGAATCATGTTTTTTGGGTTTCAAGTTAGACAAAGATGAAACTGGAAAAGGTTACATGAATGAGGCTTTAAAGGAGGGAATGGCCTTTTATTTTGATGTGATGAAATTACACAGAATAGAGGTTAATCTCATGCCACAAAATATAATGGGTATAAAGACAATTGAAAGAGTCGGGTTTATAAAGGAGGGTATTTCAGAAAAGTATCTCAAGATCAACGGTAAATGGGAAGATCATCTTCATTATGTCATACTCAAAGAAAGGTATGAAGAAATATATAAATAAAACTTATTGTATTTACTTACGATATACATAGTATATAATTATTTAATTTTAAAAAATAACGATAATATGGTAATAGTAGAAGGGAACGCAGAAATTAATATATGAAGCAGTTTATTGCAGAAAAATGGGAGTGTTTTTTATGTGGGAATGGAATAAGTTAAGTATAATAAAGGGTGATATAACAACACAAAAGGCCGACGTGATAGTTAATGCTGCCAATGTATCGCTATTGGGAGGTGGTGGAGTGGACGGAGCTATTCATAAAGCCGCAGGACCGGAGCTTTTAAAAGAATGTAAAAAATTTCATGGATGTCCTACAGGAGAAGCTAGGGTTACAAAAGCATACAATTTAAATGCTAAATATATAGTTCATACTCCGGGACCAATTTGGAGAGGAGGCTTCTTTGACGAGAAAAATCTTCTACGTAAATCTTACATTAGTTCGTTGAAAAAAGCTATAGAGTTAAAAGCAAAATCAATTGCTTTTCCTTCAATAAGCACAGGAGGACATAAATTTCCATTGGAAATGGCCAGTGAAATAGCTCTAACTACAATTTTTGAGGTTTTGAGCAGCGAGGAAAATGAGATAGAAAATGTTTATATAGTATGTAAAAGTGAAGATACTTTTAATCAGTATGAGAAAAGTAAAAGTAAATTGGCTAGTTAGTTTTGAAAGTGTTGTGTAAAAAATCTCCTAATATAAAGGAGATTTTTTTGTTAGGTCCCTAAAATAAAGTTTTATTTCATGTGGAATACAGTTAATTTAAAGAAAACCAAAAAAATTATAAGTTTTGATTTTTTTAAAAAAATCTTTATTTTTATTTGAAAATATTGTATACTTGTTTCGTTGACCCTGTAGCTCAGATGGATAGAGCGGCGCCCTCCTAAGGCGTAGGCCGTGCGTTCGAATCGCGCCAGGGTCGCCATTTTTATTTTTTGGAAAAATAAAAAAAGTCGGGAAACCGACTTTATTTTTTTAGACAAAATTCTTTGAAGTGAGGCAGAGTCTCACACCACTCACAAAAGGTACCCCAATCTTCTTTTAACTTGTGATGTTTTCTCTGCAGGTAGATAGTTTTCAGCTGAAGATAATTTGAGGTAACTCTCATGGTCTGCTCAAAACCTAGTGGTGCATTTGAAATAACCTTCATAAAGATTTCATACTTAGAATAGATTACACCCTCTATACTGATTTCATTCATGCCGGCCTCAAAAGAGTTATACAGGTCCACCCATTTTCTAAGGTTTTCGACCACCACATCGTCTACATACTTGTTACAGCACTCTTTTATATTCATCTTGGTCATTCTGTGCATTTTGCTGTTTGAAGATACTATATCATGAAATGAATATCTCTGAAACTGTGGTGTCCAGTAATTGGGATATTTCACATCATACTGCACAATTATACCTTTCAAGAAGTTGTCATGCCCACTTCCAGTAGGGACAGTTCCCAATTTAACGGCTCTTGTTATATCTTTTTCAGTGAGTTTTATCTCTTCTTCAGTCCAATCTGTTATCTCATCAGACCGCATAGGATATCCACTAGCCATGATGCTCTCTTCCAATCCGTACACTCTAGTATTAAAAACCTTTAACATCTCTTCCCCCTATATTAGTCATAATCTTTAGTGATGATTGAGCTCTCCTCAAGGGAGGCTTTTACATCCACGAGTCTTTGATTTGAGCTCCCCCTGTAAAAAAGCTCAGGATTTGCAAGATCTTTATCAAATTTTCCGTCCACAAGGACATCTATATATTCTAGGCATTTTTTTGTAATATCCTTTTTTATAAGCTCTTCAAATGTATATCCTGTATAGGTCCATACATTGATATCAATTTCTCCCTTGAGGCGCCTCAGAAAGCTCAAGAGCTCTTCTGGAATGAAGAAAGGGTCTCCTCCTGAAAGAGTTACACCGTCTAAAAGTGTATTTCTCTTTATTTCAGATATTATTTTCTGCATATAAGTTTCACTCAATACTTCTCCTAGATCTCCCTTCCAGGTCTCTGGATTATGGCAGCCTTCACAATAATGGCTGCATCCAGAGAAATAGATACTGTATCTGAATCCGGGTCCGTCTGAGATTGTTTCCTTGAATATTTTTATTATTTTCAAAATTAACTACACCTGTGCTTTCTATCCTCTATATTCCGTAAAAATCAACTTTTATTTTTTGATTCAGCTGCAGCAACAAACTCTTCCCAAGTGGAAAAATCAGTATACTTATCCACCGCCTCATCTATCATCCACATATCTACGGTACTGTATTCCTCTACTGCTTTTATCTCTATTCTTCCAAAATAAAAAAAGTCCTCAATATCGTCAAATTGTGTGTTCTCTATCATAAAATTTTCAGAAAAAATTTCTTTGTATTTTCTGATTTCATTTTTATCATTGATTTCCTTTAGAGCCGACTCTAACTCAAATAGACCTTTTAATTCCAAATTATATCCTTTCCAGACTACTGGAGAAATTGTGAGTAAAAAGTAGTCTTGATTTTGATCAAATATTTAAGGGAGGAGATCTAGCTGATCCCCCCCTACATTACATCCCGTGTTTAACTCTGTCCTCTTCCTCTTTCTGCTTGTAAGAGTTCCAGTTGTCAAGATCTCCAGTCAGGTACCCTGTGATTCTTCTTGTCTTTGATATATTTGTACTTTTGCATACAGGACACTGGTTTTCTACGATTCCTTTGTAACCACAGTCCTTGCATCTGTCCACAGGGTGGTTTATTGAACCATAACCGATTCCGGCTTCGTGCATCTCTTTCACGAGCTTCATGATAGCCATTACATTTTTCTTTGCCTCACCGTCTAGTTCTATATATGTAATGTGCCCCCCTCTTGTTAGTTCATGGAAAGGAGCTTCCTTTTTTATTTTTTCAACTGCAGATATTCCCTCTTTTACGTCGACATGGAAAGAGTTTATATAATAATCTCTGTCGTTTACTCCTGATATCTCTCCGAATATTTGCTTATCTATTTTTGTAAATCTACCAGATAAACCTTCGGCAGGTGTTGCAAGAGCAGAGAAGTTCAATTTATGTTTGTCTCTCAGTTCTTCAGCAGTATCCTTAATTATTTTTACCGCCTTGTATAGCGTTTCATATGCCTTGTCATCTGTACCGTGGCCTTTTCCAAATAGTGCCATCATGGCATTATGCCCGCCGATAAAACCTATTCCAAGGGTTCCGCTAGATAGTACGTCGCCTACTTCCTCATTCAGTCCTAGAGCCTCTCCACCGTTCCATATCCCGTTACTCATCATAAATGGGAACTGCCTGGCTAGAGCTGTCCTCTGGAAGGAAAATCTGTCAGCGAGCTGCTTTCCTACAAAGAGAGACATCTCCCTTACCCTGTCGTAAAACTTCTCTATGGCTAATTCCTGAATCTCAGTTTCAGGAGCACCATCTAGCTCCTTCTCTGCATCTAGTTTTGCTCTTATGGCAAGTCTAGGCATATTTATAGATGTAAAGGAGATGTTACCTCTTCCTACAGATGTTTTTTCTCCATTTACATTTTCAAATACCCTTGTTCTGCATCCCATGGTGGCAATTTCGTACTTGTATCTGTCTGGGTCATTTATATCCCACTTCTCGTTGTGGTTAAATGGTGCGTCTAAGAACACAAAATTAGGGAAAAGTCTTTTTGAAGAAACCTCACACGATCTTATAAACAGGTCAAAGTTAGGAGTTTCAAATTGTAGTTTCCCCTTGATAGCCTTGTCCCAGTTTTGGCAGGCCAACTTAAAATCCTTTTCAGAGTATGATATCCCCTCTTTTATTTTAAGTATCTGAATGGGAAATATCGGTGTTTCAGAATCTCCGAGACCCTCTTCAGTGGATTTTAACAGTTCAAAAGAGACCATTCTTCCTTCTGGGGAAGTATCGGTACCATAGTTTATCGAGCTGAATACAACCTGATTTCCACCTCTAGAATGCATTGTATTGAGATTGTGGATAAATCCTTCCATGGCCTGGTGAGTCTCGTTTTTTGTGTCATTGTAAGCGATCATGACTAGTCTGTCCACAGTTTTTTGAGGTAGGTTAAGCTCCGATGCCAATTTTCCCTTCGTTTCATAATCGACGTCTATAGTTGTCACAAGGGTATTTACTATTTGTTTGACTTCTTTACTCTTTTCCTCTATATAGTCAAATTCTAAGAAAGTAAGTGCTCTGTATCTAAAATGTCTTCTGAAAGATTTTAAGACTCCGGGAGCCATAAAAAAATCAAAAGCAGGGATCGCCTGTCCTCCGTGCTGTTCATTTTGGTTTGTCTGAAATATTATTGTAGCCAGTACAGCATAGGTAGATATGGATTTTGGTTCTCTTATCTTTCCGTGTTTAGATGAGAATCCCTTGCTGAAAAGTTTCTTCAGATCGTACTGTACACATGTAGAAGTTTTGGTTGGATAATAATCCAAATCGTGTATGTGAATATCACCGCTCATATGGGCTCTAGAATATTCCTGATTAAGC
Source organism: uncultured Ilyobacter sp. (assembly GCF_963663625.1). NCBI lineage: Bacteria > Fusobacteriati > Fusobacteriota > Fusobacteriia > Fusobacteriales > Fusobacteriaceae > Ilyobacter > uncultured Ilyobacter sp. The sequence continues at coordinate 395,229 of NZ_OY760438.1, forward strand.
AGATACTTGTGTGTGTAGTCTTTTGTGGTTTCGCTGGCAAATGTCATCATCTGACCACTTGGAGTGTCTCCTGCCATATTTGCATTTTCTTTATTTATATTATTTTTTTCTACAGTTACTATTCCGTCAAAGGCTTTTTTTATGTGTGTTCTTTTGTGTCTTTCTACATTTCTCATATCTCTGTACAAGATATATTTTTTTGCAACTTCAGGATACTCTTGCATCAGTTCTTTTTCTACTACATCTTGTATAGATTCTACTTCCATATCTGAATTCAATTTTAGTATTTTTGAAGCTGCAGATAGAGAAAACTCTTTAGGTATATCCTTACCTGCTGCAATTCCAGCTTTTTCGATAACATTGATTATTTTTTTTTCGTCAAAGGGAACTTTTGTTCCGTCTCTTTTTATAACAAACATGAGAAACCCCCTATATTTAGTTTAAACCTAAATCAAATGATACCATATGTGGTATTCTATGTCTAGTTTAATGATGGGATGTCAGCTATATATTTTTTATATTTTGTACTCTGTTTCATATTTTAAAAGGCTATCTAACCAGCATTTAAAATCTGTTTTCTAATATAGAAAAATATTTTAAAGTATTAAATTTATCCAAAGGCTTCTGTCACTTTTCCTTGATGAAAAGCACCCCAAGGGCATTTCCTCCCTTTGGTCAGGGCATAACCAAAAATCAAGCCTTGTCTTGTCCAAGATAAAATATAATAAATTTTACTAAAAATACAAAACTCGCTACGCTAAAACATTGTATTTTCTTCACGCAAAATTAATGATATTTCTTAACGCTTGTCCTACGAATAGGCACTTTAAGGACTTAAAAAATCATTTGACTCTTTTAATATCTTAATGGCATTGATAAAATTAGCGTTAAGAATGACCGAAGTAAAATCCTTAGAAAAAATCGTTGTCTGAGTGCAGCGAGTAGCCAAAAAATAACGAGTGATACGAGTATATTTTCTGGTTCTCAGAAACTTTTTTTCTGAGTTTCCTAATTCATCTTGGATTTTCAAGGTTATTTAGCTGATTTTTCACAGCCTTGACCTTTTGGTTACTTTTCTGTCAAGAGAAAAGTAACATTAGATAAATTCAGTAATTTATGAGAATTTCTTTCAAGTAGCAACTTAGGTTAAGTATCGACTGAATGAAATACTAGGTGTTATTTGTGTCAAAAGGATGTCCTTTTCATTAAAATTTTTTTAAAAAAAAGTATTAGCCCATAAATTTGGTATAATATATTTGTAATAGGTTTTTTTTAATTTCTTTCGAATAAAAAATATATAATAGGCAAGATATATTTCAAAGATTTTTTTAAAGTAAGGGGGTTCATAATGAAAAGAATATTTGGAGTGCTTTTTTTTATGATGATTGTGAGTTTTACCTATGGAAATACATCTTACAAAATATCAAGGTCTGTTCTCACTGACGGGATAATTCAAAAGGAGCCAGCTCCTGACAGGGACCTGTTTTATCTGGGAGAGAGGGCTATTTTCTTTACGGAGCTTACTGATATAGGGGTAGATGAAAAAAAAGTTTTTCATAGATGGTATCTGATAAAAAGTGATGGAACCAAAGATATGATGGCATCTGTTCCACTGAAAGTAAAAGGATACAGATGGCGTACCTGGTCATCTAAAAACCTCTATAACAGGGGAAAGTGGATGGTAGAGTTGACAGATGACCAGGATGTTATTTTGGTATCGAAAGAGTTTATAGTGCAGTGATTTTCTTAAGCTGTATTTTTGCAATGCTAATATAGTCAATTTGAATTTTATCAAATTTGAGGGTTTAATTTAAATCAGCACACAGAGAATATTTTATGAAGTGCTGATTTAAAATTTTTAACTTTTTTGTGAAATTTATAACTTTTTTCTTTTGTGGATGACCTAAGAATTTATTTTTTATATTTTAAGTATAAATAAAAAAAATGAAAAAAATTCGAAGTTTTCTCAAAACGTGTGTAATTAAAACATTCTTTTATTTTTTTTTGTTTTTTTTAAAAGAAAACTATATATAAATTTCTTTGGTATCACTGGGGTAGGGGTAATATATATATATTGTAAATGAACAACATTAAAATAAAGTAATTGTATATAGTAGGAAAAAAAAGGTATACCTTTATTGTGAATGATGTTACTAAATGATAATTACAGAAAATTTTCTCAGGGGTGTTGCTATGGGAAATAGAGTTTTAGTCACGGGGTATTCAAAAATACCTGGAGGGATCTCTGCATCAGATGTGTATTCAGTGATAGGTGTGAGTATGGAGGTAGATGTAGAAACTGGAGAAATTATTAAAGCAGATTGTTCGCTAGTGACTCAATTAGCTAGGGAATTTGTAAAGAGGATACTTGAAGGAGAAAAGCTGACAGACATCAGCGGTCTCGAACATAAATTCAAAAACGATTATCATGGCTCCACTAGGAAAGCATTAATAACTGCTACGAAAATATGTTGTGATAGATACCTCAAAGCTTTAGAAAACAGGAAAGCCCTGGAAACTAGTAAGTGACGGTTTTGCCGCTGGAATAAAGCGACCCTTTATTCTTTTACCCGGTAAAATAAAAGTTGATTTACTTTCTTTAAGAGAAGTGTATTAAGCACTAAGCATCTTTATGCGTGTGATATAATACATAGACCGAAGAGAGAGTGGATCAGCTTTTTTATTTTATAGAAACATACTAAAATTTTCTTGAGAAAATAGGATCCGGACCCTAACAGCATCTTAAGAATCTTTCGGGGCAGCCATGCTGACCTTGCGTGTACATCTCTTTTAGGAATACTTGAAGCAGTATGAGTTATTATTTTCACCAAAAACACAATGAGGGAGGAATTATGAAATTTGATTTGATGAGTTTTATGATGGATCAGTTTGTACTAATGTTCGTTGCAGTTGTTACAGGAATGATACTCGGTAAAATGCTAAAGATAGGAACTTCAGGAACACTGTTTACAGGACTTGGAATGGGATGGGCTGTCAAAAAAATGGCAGGGGATATAATAGCAGCAGGAGAGGTAGCAGGGCATGTAAAGGCTGCAAAAAAACTTCTATCGATATCTGTTGTCGATAAAATGTTCTTTCTGCTTTTCTTAATACTTTTCGTTGCGGCAGTAGGGCTTCTTGCGGCAGATAAGATAGGGGTTATTATTAAGAAATATGGTGCCAAGTTCATAATTCTTGGATTTTTGATTACTTTTCTAGGGGCAGGAACAACATACTTCCTTACAAAACTGAGCAAAAATGCAAATCCTTATGAAGTTTCTGGAGTTTATACGGGAGCGCTTACAAGTTCTCCAGGTCTTGCTGCAGCTATCGAAACTGCTAGAGACCACGCTAGAGGATGGGCAGGGACATACGCTGACCAGACAGAACATGACAAAAAGAGAATCTTAAATGTACTAGGAGACGAGACACTTACTCTTGAAAATACAGCTTCACTTACACCTGAACAGGTAGACCAGTTCTTAGTAAGAGCAGAGGCAGGGGTAGGAGTAGGACATGCTATAGGTTATCCTTTTGGAGTAATAATAGTTATTTTAGCAATGAGATTTTTCCCAATTTTATTTAGATTAGATGTAGATGCAGAATACAAAAAGTTTAACGAAGAGATGGCGGCTGCAGAAGCAGTTGGCGGAGTAAAAGAGATAGAAACTGTATCCTTTGACCTTACAGCATTTATTCTTTCCTGTGCAGTAGGGTACTTCATTGGTAAGATAAAAATCTTCTTAGGACCACTTGGTTATTTCAGCCTAGGGTCTACAGGTGGAGTACTTATAGCGGCACTGGTGTTTGGTTATATCGGTAAGATTGGAATGTTCCACTTTAGAATGGACAAGAAAATCCTTGCTGCAATAAGAGAGGTAGGACTTGCACTTTTCCTAGCTATAGTGGGACTTAGATATGGATTTGCAGTTATTGATTCACTAACTGGATCAGGACTTTTCCTAGCATTTGTGTCACTAATGGTTGGAACTGTAGCGATGACTATAGGATTCATTGTAGGAAAATATTTCATGGGAATCAACTGGATCATGCTTTCAGGAGCGATCTGTGGAGGTATGACATCTACTCCAGGACTAGGAGTTGCAATTGACGCAGTAGGTAATGATGATCCTGCAGCAGGATACGGAGCTACATATCCGTTTGCACTCTTCGGAATGGTTCTATTTACAATAATATTACACAAACTACCTATGTAAATTTTAATATTTTAAAGTATGGTAGGGCACAAATTTAAGGATGATTTTATACATGAAATGAAGTTAACTGGGTTTGTGTCCAGCCACAAAAATTTGTTTGTAACTTAAAAAGGAATTTTGAGTTTAAAATATATAGGATGTAATGGATTTTAAATATAAGCAAAACCATATTATTAAGACGAGGTGGGATAAAACATATGCTAAAAGAACGTATTCGTTGCAAGGAACTCAATAGAAAAGTAATGACAGCAGAAGAAGCTGCAAAATTGGTTAAGCCAGGAATGACAATGGTCACAAGTGGATTTACACCAGCAGGATATCCTAAGGCAGTACCTCTTGCATTAGCAAAGATGGCAGAGGCCTCAGAAGAAAAATACAACCTTACTCTAATTACAGGAGCGTCGGTAGGGGACGAGCTAGACGGAGCACTTACGAGAGCAGGTGCTATCGCAAGAAGATTTCCATATCAAACAAACGGCGACATGAGAAAAGCATTAAACAGCGGTAAAGTAGCGTATCAGGATATGCACCTTAGCCATGTACCTAGATATATAGACTATGGTTTCTTTGGGAAAATAGATGTAGCTATAGTTGAAGCAATAGCAATAACAGAAGATGGAGGAATAATACCTACCACATCAGTAGGGGTGTCTCCACAGGGGATTGCAAATGCTGACATAGTAATCGTTGAAATTAACTCGACTCAACCTATGGAACTTGAAGGTTGTCATGACATATATATGGTTAAAAAACCACCATTCAGTGAGCCTATCCCACTTAAAGATCCAGGAGACAGAATAGGTACTACTTATATTCCTTGTGATCCTGCTAAAATAGCAGCAATCGTAGAGTGCGACATTCCTGACAATGTAAGACCTCTAGGATGTATAGACGAAGATTCTAAAAAAATATCTGCAAACATAATCGAATTTTTTGAAAAAGAGGTTGCAGCAGGTAGACTTCCAGAAAATCTGCTACCGCTTCAATCAGGTGTAGGATCTGTTGCCAACGCAGTTTTAGGGGGACTTGTAGATTCAAAATTTAAGGATCTTACATGCTATACTGAAGTTATTCAGGATTCCATGTTTGACCTTATCGACGCAGGAAAAGTAAGGGTTGCTTCAGGAACTTCATTTACTCCGTCTCAAACAGGACTCGTAAAATTAAAAGAAAACATGAAACATTATGCAAAATATTGTATACTAAGACCAATGGAGATTTCAAACAATCCCATACTTACAAGACAACTAGGTGTAATAGCAATGAATACAGCAATAGAAGTAGATATATATGGACATGTAAACTCTACAATGATCATGGGTAACAGAATGATGAATGGATTAGGTGGATCTGGAGATTTTACTAGAAATGCTTACATCTCAATATACACAACTGTATCTACAGCTAAGGGAGGAGACATCTCTTCAATCGTACCTATGGTATCACATGTAGACCATACTGAGCATGACGTACAGGTAATAGTTACTGAACAGGGTACAGCAGACTTAAGAGGCCTTACAGCAAGAGAGAGAGCGAGAGCTATAATCAATAACTGTGCTCACCCTGACTACAGACCTGCATTATTAGACTATCTTGAAAGAGCTGAGAAAGAGGCTGGAGGGCACGAACCGCATCTTATTGGAGAGGCACTCTCTTGGCATGATAGATTTATTAAAACTGGCAGCATGAAAATTAAATAGATAAATTTCAAACAAACTAATTATTTTATTCAAGGAGGAACTTCATATGTTCAAAGCGGAAAAACTCGCTGAAGTGAAAGAAGGATTTGCAAAGTACGATGAAAAAGTAAAAAAAGGTCTTGAGAAAAGGCCTGAAATGAGAAAAAAATTCGTAACAGGATCAGGAGAAACTGTAGAAAGACTTTACACACCTGCTGATATCGAAAACGTAGACTACATGTCAGAATTAGGATTCCCAGGACAGTACCCATTCACTAGAGGGGTTCAAGAGACAATGTATAGAGGTAGATTCTGGACAATGAGAATGTATGCTGGATTCTCAACTGCAGAGGAATCAAACAAGAGATATAAATACCTTATTGAGCAAGGATCTATGGGACTTTCGGTTGCATTTGACCTTCCTACACAAATAGGTTATGACTCAGATCACGAATTATCTGAAGGAGAAGTTGGAAAAGTAGGAGTTGCTATCGATTCATTAGCTGATATGGAAATTCTTTTCGGAGGAATCGATCTTGGTAAAGTAAGTACTTCAATGACAATCAATGGACCAGCTTCTGTATTACTTGCCATGTATATAGTAGTTGCTGAAAAGCAAGGAGTTTCTGCTGATAAACTTAGAGGAACTATCCAAAACGACATTCTTAAAGAATATATTGCGAGAGGAACTTACATATTCCCTCCAACTCCATCAATGAGACTAATAACTAATATTTTTGAATATTGTTCAAAAGAAGTACCTCAGTGGAATACAATCTCAATATCTGGATACCATATCAGAGAAGCTGGATCTACTGCTGCTCAAGAAGTAGGATTTACTCTAGCCGATGGTATTGCATACGTTGATGCAGCTGTAAAAGCTGGACTTGACGTAGATACATTTGCTCCTAGACTTTCATTCTTCTTCAATGCTCATAATGACCTTCTTGAGGAAGTAGCAAAATACAGAGCTGCTAGAAGACTTTGGGCAAAAATCATGAAAGAAAGATTCGGAGCTAAGAGTGCAAAATCAATGGCTCTTAAATTCCACACTCAAACTGGAGGATCTACACTTACAGCACAACAACCTGAAAACAACATAGTAAGGGTAGCAATACAAACTCTTGCTGCTGTTATGGGTGGAACTCAATCACTGCATACAAACTCTAAAGATGAGGCTTTAGCTCTTCCTACTGAAGATTCAGTAAGAGTAGCACTAAGAACTCAGCAGATAGTAGCAGAAGAGAGTGGAGTTACCAATACAGTAGATCCATTAGCAGGATCTTACTATATAGAAGCAAAAACAAAAGATATCGAAGAGAAAGCTATGGAGTTCATCAAAAAAATTGACGAACTTGGTGGAGCACCTGCTGCTATCGAAAAAGGTTATATCCAAGAAGAGATCATGGATGCTGCTTATGATTACCAGATGGATATCGAAAGAGGCGACAGAGTTATCGTTGGTATGAACAAGTACATAATCAAAGAAGATGCACCAAAAGATCTATTAAAAGTTGATCCAGCTGTTGGACAAATGCAGACTGATAAAATAAAAGAACTTAAAGCTAAGAGAGACAATGATGCTGTAGCTGAAAAATTAGCTGCTTTAAAAGCTGCTTGCTCTACAGACGAAAACTTAATGCCTTACATTGTTGATGCTGTAAGAGTTTATGGAACTCTTGGAGAAATCTGCGGAGTTATGAGAGAGGTATTTGGAGAATACAAGCAAAGCATCAAGTTATAATAATTAATAATAGATTTTAGGAGGATTTAAAAATGGATAAACCTATTAGAGTTTTAGTAGCTAAACCAGGTCTTGATGGACATGATAGAGGAGCAAAAGTTGTAGCAAGAGCACTAAGAGATGCAGGAATGGAAGTTATCTACACTGGACTTCGTCAAACACCTGAAGAGATTGTAAATGCTGCAATTCAAGAAGACGTAGATGTAGTTGCTTGCAGCATCCTTTCAGGAGCTCACAGTACATTACTTCCAAAGATAGCAAGATTACTTAAGGCTGAGGGAGCAGACGATGTGTTATTCATAGGTGGAGGAGTAATCCCTGCAGATGATATACCTTTCTTAAAGGAGAACGGATGTGCAGAAATATTCACTCCAGGTACTCCTACAACAGTAACAATTGATTATATCAAAGCAAACGTAAAAAAATAGTTTCTTAGGAGAATGCTATGGAAGATTTTAAGCAAGGACTTTTAGAAGGAAAGAAAAGGGCTGCTGCTAGATTGATATCCATGGGTGAAAATGGGCAACAAGAGGCTTTAGATGTGATAAAAGAGCTTTATCACAAAACTGGTAACGCCTATGTAATAGGTGTTACCGGCCCTCCTGGGGCAGGAAAGAGTACTTTGACAGACAAACTTGTAAAAGTATGCAGAGCCGCAGGGCATAAAGTAGGGGTTATAGCTGTGGACCCTACCAGTCCTTTCACAGGTGGAGCTATCCTAGGAGATAGGATAAGAATGAGTGACCTTAATACTGATCCAGGGGTTTTTATAAGATCAATGGGTGCTAGAGGTAACTTAGGAGGGATTTCAGAGGCTACAGGAGTGGCTATTGATATTCTAGATATTTATGGCTGTGAGTATATATTTGTTGAAACTGTAGGAGTAGGACAATCAGAAGTTGATATTGTAAAATCTTGTGACACCACTCTCATGGTAATGGTCCCAGGTCTAGGAGATGATATCCAGGCAATCAAAGCAGGAGTTATGGAAATCGGAGATGTGTTTGTCATAAATAAGGCAGACAGAGACGGAGCTGAAAAAACAGCACGTGAAATTCGGATGATGCTTGAGTTTAATAAAAATGAGTGGAATCCTCCGGTTAATATGGCTATTGCTGTTGAAAATCAGGGTATTAAAGAGCTATTTGACTCTATTCTCGAACACCGAGAGTATATGACTGGAAGTGGTAAAGGTCATATTAGAAGGGTAGAGAACAGAAAAAGTGAACTGTTGATGATAGTAAAGGAAAGAATGGCAAGAAAGCTTTTTGAGAAAACATACAATGGTGAAGTAATAGATGATCTATCTCAAAAAGTTGCTAAAAAGGAAACGGATCCTTATTCAGCTGCAGAAATGATATTAGAAAAAATAAATATGAACTAATAAAAATAAATATGAACTAATAAAAATAAATGGGAGGTAAAAATGAAAGCACTAAAAGTAGACCATATTGGTATTGCGGTAAAAGATCTTGATGCTGTTGTAAAATTTTACGAGGATGTAATGGGTATCCCTCTACATGGAATTGAAACTGTAGAAGAGCAAAAAGTAAGAGTTGCTTTTATGCCTATAGGAGACACAGAGATTGAATTATTAGAATCTACTTCTCCAGATGGTCCTGTCGCAAAATTCATCGAGAAAAAAGGTGAAGGAGTCCAACACGTAGCTTTTAAAGTAGAGAATATAGAGGAAGCTATAGCTGACATGAAGGAAAAGGGATACAGAATGATCGATGAATCTCCTAGATACGGTGCTGGAGGAGCAAAAATAGCATTTATGCATCCAAAGGGAACTTGCGGAGTACTAATTGAATTAAGTGAAAGACAATAAAAACTAAGGGGGCTATAAAATTATGTCTGTTGCTGCTTCTAAAATAGAGAAGATGCTAAAAATGAAAGAAAAGATTTCTCTTGGTGGAGGAATCAAAAGAATCGAAAAACAACATGCAGGTGGAAAAATGACGGCTCGTGAAAGACTTGAATACTTTTTCGATGCTGGAACTTTTATAGAAATAGATGCTTTTGTACAGCATAGATGTACGAATTTTGGTATGGACAAACAGGATCTTCCATGTGAATCAGTAGTAACTGGTTATGGAATGGTTGACGGAAGACTTGTATATGCGTTTTCACAGGACTTTACTGTAACTGGTGGAGCACTTGGAGAGATGCATGCAAAGAAGATATGTAAGGCAATGGACATGTCTGCAAAAGTAGGGGCACCTTTTGTAGGGATAAATGATTCGGGAGGAGCTAGAATACAAGAGGCTGTAGATGCACTTTCTGGATACGGAGATATCTTCTACAGAAACTCAATCTATTCTGGAGTAATACCTCAAATCTCTGCAATTATGGGACCTTGTGCAGGAGGAGCAGTTTATTCGCCAGCTCTTACTGACTTTATCTTCATGGTAGACAAAACTTCTCAGATGTTTATCACAGGACCTCAAGTAATCAAAACTGTAACAGGTGAAATAGTTACAGCTGAAGAGCTTGGTGGAGCTATGACTCACAACTCTGTAAGTGGATGTGCTCAGTTTGTATCTCAAGATGACAAGACTTGTCTTGACGATATTAGAAGACTTATTGGATTCCTGCCATCAAACAACATGGAAAAGGCACCTGAGTTTGCTTTTGAAGGTGATCTTAATGTTATGTTTGATGAGTTAGACGAACTTATGCCTGATAATCCCAATAAAGCATACGATGTTTTTGATTTGATAACTAAAATAGCCGACGACGGAGACTATATGGAGTATCAGCCACACTATTCCAAAAATCTTGTAACTTGTTTTGCAAGAATCAATGGTAAGTCTGTAGGTATCATTGCAAACCAACCAAAAGTAATGGCTGGATGCCTGGATATGAATTCTGGAGACAAATGTGCTAAATTCGTAAGAACATGTGATGCATTTAATATTCCTTTATTGACAATAGTTGACGTACCTGGTTTCCTTCCTGGAACTACACAAGAATATGGGGGAATCATCAGACATGGTGCTAAGATCCTTTATGCATACAGTGAAGCCACTGTGCCAAAAGTAGCTCTTATTACACGTAAAGCTTACGGAGGAGCGTATGTAGCAATGTGTTCTAAGTCATTGGGAGCAGATGTTGTATTGGCTTGGCCTACAGCTGAAATAGCAGTTATGGGACCTGCAGGTGCTGTTAATATCATTTTCAGAAATGACATCAAAGCTGCGGAAGATAAAGCTGCAATGACTAAACAAAAATTAGAGGAATATACAGAGGAATTTGCCAATCCATATCAAGCAGCAAGAAGAGGATTAGTTGACGATGTAATAGAACCTAAGGCCACTAGACAGAGGCTTATCGATGCATTTAATATGCTTGAAGGTAAGAGGGAAAAATTACCTGCTAAAAAGCATGGAAATATCCCTTTATAAAAACCAATTGGAGTGATGAATAGATGAATATTGCAGAACTTATGAAGCTGTTTAGTAATCCTGAAACTATCAAAACCCTCAGTGCTGGGGATAAAATGATGGGTGTGGGTGTAACTGTAGTCCTAGGTATGGGTATAACAGTTGTGGCACTTATATTTATACAGTTTCTCATAGGATTTATGACAAGCATGCTAGCTGAAAAGCCAAAAACTACAACTGAAACACAGGCAACTCCAAAGTCCGAAGCTGTCCAGGCACAAGAAGAAGCTTCTGAAACTAGTGATGAAGAATTGGTTGCCGTAATAGCTGCAGCTATTGCAGCACACCTAGGAACTTCTGTAAATAATCTTGTAATAAGAAATATTACAAGAGTATCAGATTCTACTCCGGCTTGGGGAAGAGCAGGAATTGTAGACCAGATGAGTACTAGATTTTAATTTTCAATATATTGAAAACATTTTGATTTTAAATGAATCTTAGGGAGGAAAAATTAAATTATGAAAAACTTCAAAATAGTAGTTAATGGAAACGAATATGATGTAGCAGTAGAGGAAATCGGAGGAGTAGCATCTGCACCAGCAGCAAGACCGGCATCTGCAGCAGCAGCGACACCAAAACCAGCAGCAGCACCGAAGCCAGCAGCACCAAAGCCAGTAACTACAGCAGCAGGGGCAGGAGCAGGAATGAACACAATAACTGCACCTATGCCTGGTACAATAATCAATGTAGGGTGTCACGCAGGCGCAAAAGTTTCTAAAGGTGATATTCTGGTAGTACTAGAAGCGATGAAAATGGAAAACGAAATTATGGCTCCTCATGACGGAACAGTTACTGAAGTTAGAGTACAGCAAGGTGCTTCAGTTAATGCAGGAGATATACTAGTAGTATTATCTTAATATCTAGAGGGGGACATTCGTTATGTTACAAGCTTTGATAGATTTTTATACCAGCACGGGTTTTTATGGTATGAATATAGGTTCCATCTTAATGATGATAATTGCCTGTATTTTTATGTACCTTGCTATAGTAAAAGGGTTTGAACCTCTATTACTGGTTCCTATCTCTTTTGGAATGCTTCTTACTAACCTTCCATTTGCCGGAATGATGGCAGAGCCTTTGATGGAAGTGAAAGAGCATCTTACAGCTTCAGGAGCTGTGCAGTATGTAGTCCATACTGCAGAGCCTGGAGGACTACTTTACTACCTATTCCAAGGTGACCATTTAGGTATATTCCCTCCATTGATCTTCATGGGTGTAGGGGCAATGACAGACTTCGGCCCGTTAATTGCAAATCCTAAATCACTTCTCCTTGGAGCAGCGGCTCAATTTGGAATCTTCGTTACTTTTCTAGGAGCTATAGCGTCTGGACTATTTACAGCTCAGGAAGCAGCTTCAATCGGGATCATCGGAGGAGCAGACGGACCGACTGCAATCTTCCTTTCTTCAAAACTGGCTCCGCATCTAATGGGACCAATAGCTGTAGCAGCTTACTCGTATATGGCCCTTGTACCGATCATTCAGCCGCCTATCATGAAAGCTCTTACAAATGAAAAAGAAAGAATGATAAAGATGTCACAAATGAGAATGGTAACTAAAAAAGAGAAGATAATCTTCCCTATCGTAGTTACTATCATAGTATCTCTAATAGTACCACCAGCAGCAACTCTAATCGGTATGTTAATGCTTGGAAATCTATTCAGAGAAAGTGGAGTAGTAGGAAGACTAGAAGATACAGCTAAGAATGCACTTATTAATATCATCACAATCTTCCTAGGAGTAACAGTCGGAGCTACTGCAACAGCTGAAGCCTTCCTAAAAGTAGAGACACTTGCCATCCTAGCACTAGGAGTAGTAGCTTTTGGAATAGGAACAGGATCAGGAGTAGTTCTCGCTAAGGTGATGAACAAATTCCTAAGAATTCCAATCAATCCATTGATCGGATCTGCAGGAGTATCTGCGGTACCAATGGCAGCAAGGGTATCACAGGTAGTAGGACAGAAAGCTGACCCGTCTAACTTCCTGCTTATGCATGCAATGGGACCAAACGTTGCAGGAGTAATAGGATCTGCAGTATCTGCAGGGGTATTACTTTCATTATTTGGATAATATTTATAGATCCCCTCAAATGCAGCTTTAAGGGCTCTTTTGAGGGGATTTTTTTAACTGTGAAGGAGTCGTTGGAAAATTATGGACTTAAAAAAATTTGTAGACGAAGAGATAACAAAAGAGGAAGCCTTAGAGCTTTTTAAAATAAAGGGATTCAAATTAAACGAGCTTTTTTCCGTGGCAAATAAAATAAGAGAAAAATATTGTGGAAACACACTATACACGTGTACCATTTCTAATGCAAAATCAGGCAAATGTGAGGAAGACTGCAAATTTTGTGCCCAGTCGGCTCACTATAAAACAAACCTTGTTACCTACGATTTGAAAGCAAGAGACATTCTTATGTCTGAATATAAAAGAGCTGAAAAACTTGGAAGCACAAAATTTGGCGTGGTGACAAGTGGAAGAAGTATAAAAAAAGGATCTGAAGAATATGACAGTATAAAAGAGTTTGTAGTAGAGGCTAAAAAAGAAAATATAACTGCAAATATATGCTGCTCCATAGGTCTTCTCAATGAAGAAGAGCTCAAAGAATTAAAAGAGGCAGGTGTCACTAGATTTCACAGCAATATGCAGACTTCTATAAGTGCTTACAACAAAATAGTGGCCACCACTCATAAGATAGATGAAAGATTAGCTACAATAAAAGCGGCCAAAAAAATAGGGATGGAAGTATGCAGCGGTGGGATAATAGGAATGGGTGAAACCTGGGAGGACAGGGTGGATATGGCATTTACATTAAAGGCGCTGGATGTAGACGGCATACCTATAAATATTTTAAATCCTATAGAGGGGACTCCACTAGGAGATAAAGAGCATCTTTCTATGGATGAGATACTGAAAACTATAGCAATCTACAGGATAATATTAAAAAATAAAGTGATAAAAATAGGAGCAGGTAGAGAGGGAATCTTGAAAGATTTTATGGGGATGGCTTTTATGAGCGGTGCCAATGGAATGCTTGTGGGAGGTTATCTTACAGTAAAAGGCAGAACTGCTGAAGAGGATTTTGCATTCATTGAAAATATAAAAAAAATGTGGTCATAATTCAGAAAAAAGGAGTACTTATGATTGATAAGAAAAAAGTGAATCGGAATTTTTCTAAAGGTGCCAAAACATATGATGAATATGCTTTAATTCAAAGACATATGGCTGATAAATTGGGCATATTTATTGAGGATTCAGAAGAAATTTTTAATATACTTGAAATAGGATGCGGAACGGGTATATTTTCAGAAAAAATACTGGATAAATTCCCCAATTCAAACATAGATTTTTTGGATATATCCCCTGAAATGATAAAGAACATAAAGGATAAACTAGGTTCTAGAGAGAAATTAAATTATATAGTGGAAGATATAGAGAATTATAAACCTGAAAAAAAATATGACCTCATTTTTTCTAATGCTACATTTCAGTGGATACAAAATAAGAAAGAATTGTTTGGTCATTTGGATTCTCTGATTAATTATGGTGGACTCATTTTATTTTCAACATTTGGTAAGGATACCTATTGTGAACTGAGAGAGAGTCTAAAGGCCATTGATTCAAGCTTGGAATATTCACAAAATTTCATATCCCTTGAAGAGTTAAAAGGAATCTTGGGAGATAGATACAAGATATTAGCTGCTGAGGAGGAGAGGGTAAAAGAGGAATATACCTGTGTGATGGATTTTTTGAAAATGATAAAGGGTATAGGGGCTAACAGTGCCTTATCCCAGAGTAAGCCTTTTACCCGTGATAAGTTTAACAGGCTAGATGAGGAGTACAGAAAAAAATATTGTTCTGGAGATAGTATAGAGGTGACCAATCACTTGATATACATGATTTTGGGAAAGAGTTATTAAAAATAAATGTAAGAGATAAAGCAGAGATTATTAAAAGTGGTCTAAATAGAATATCAACCTTCCTAATTGATAAAAGTTAATTGGGAGGTTTTTTTATTAAAAATCATTATGAAAAATAATATGATATAATTACGTATGAAGCAATAAGATACTAATTCAAATTTATATTAAATTATGTGAGAGGAGTTGTGAATGAAACTAGATTTAATAACTTTACTTGGAAATAAATTAGGAATTTTGTTTATATTTGCCTTCATATTATCAAGGTTGAAGCCTTTTAGAAATCTTATTGCAAAAAAAAATATAAATATATCAGATAAAATATTATTGTCGGTGGTTTTTGGAATATTTGGGATAGTAGGTACATATTTTAGTTTTGAATATTATGGTGGTCTTATAAATACGAGGATTATAGGGGTGGCTACGGGAGGCCTCATAGGAGGGCCATTAGTAGGCATTTTATCTGGACTAATTGCCGGTTTACACAGAGGGTTTATAGATAGTGGTGAGTTTACTGGTTTAGCCTGTGCCATATCAACTGTTTTTGAAGGTCTTATGGCGGGAATAATGGGACTTTTTATACGTAATAAAAACAACAAATGGGTGTATGCTACATTAACTGGGACAATAGCTGAACTCATGAGAAAAGTTTCGGTATTGGTAATTTCTAAACCCTTTGAAAAAGCTTTGGAATTTGTCAGTCACGTTTGGCTACCTATGGTTATTATCAACTCAGTGGGTCTTGCACTGCTATTCATGATAATCGAAAGTATATTTAAAGAAAATGAAAAAATGAGAGCCTACCAGGCAAATATTACTCTAGAAACTGTTGATAAGGCCTTGCCTTTTTTAAAAGATGGACTTTGTTCTGAAAATGTCAAAAAAGTTGCGAAAATTATATATGAGATGACTGAATTTGACCTTGTGAAAATAACGGGAATGGGGGAGTTGGTTGCTAAGGCTGGGGCAGGTATAGAGGCGTGTAAGAATTCTGTTTCTAAAAACAGTGATTCTGTTATAAAGAGAGGAGAGGCCCTTGTTATCAATGATTACACAGGTTTAAATTATAGCCAAGATACCCACTCAGTTCTTATACTTCCATTGAAAGAAAACGGAAAAACTGTGGGAACTCTGGAATTGTATAGAAAAATGTCATATTCTTTGACTAAGATAGATTTGGAGATCGGGAATGGTCTGGCTAAATTATTCTCAACTCAATTGACTTTAAATAAACTTGAAAATGATTCTAAATTATTGGAAAAATCTGAATTGAAGTTACTTCAGGCACAGATAAATCCCCATTTTTTATTTAATTCTCTTACTGTGATAAGTTCTTTATGCAGAATTGATGTGGAAAAATCTAGGAAGTTGATAATACATCTAAGTGATTTTTATAGAAAGTCTCTCAGTATAAGTAAGGATATGGTTGATCTGCAAACGGAAATGAATCATGTAAAATCATATGTATTCATAGAAATGGCTAGATTTGAAGATAAAATTAAAATAATTTATGATGTCCCTGAAAATTTGAGCTGCTTTTTACCACCTTTAACTTTGCAGCCTATTGTAGAAAATGCTATCAAACATGGGATTCTGCCTAAAAAAAATGGAGGAACAATTAAGATATCTGGCCATAAAAACTTTGATACTATTAATCTTGTGGTTTCTGATGACGGGGTCGGAATTGAAAAAAATAAATTGGACAGCTTATTTTATGGAAATTTGGATCAAAGAGACTCGGTTGGATTTAAAAATGTAGATATGAGATTAAAGGGGATCTTTGGCGAAGGTAACGGTCTAAAGATATTAAGTGAAAAAAATAAAGGCACAACTGTCAGCCTAAATATTCCTATGATCGATACTTGTGTATAAAAGAGAAAAAGGACTCAGAATGAGTCCTTTTTCTTGTGAGGCGAGAATTTAATTCAATATATTTTGGTAAAAAAACTACTAATAAAAATTCAACAGCTTTTTTACAGAGATTAAGTGTTTAAATTGAAAAGGTTGAATTTTTTATTTTTTAACTAAATCAATACCAGCTTGGAATGCTCTTTTGTTTAGCTCTTTCACATGGGCAGGAACTCTTCCTAGAATAGTTTCTTCTAAAATATCCCTGTCTACAATATTTGTAGCAGCCTGGATGGCTCCGAGAGATACAATGTTTGCAACTATTACGTTTCCTACTTTTTCTTTGGCTGTTTCAAGTATCGGAAGCTGGATTACATTTAGCCCTTCAGGAACCTTAACACTTGAATCTATTACAATACTGCAGTTTTCTTTGTTTCCATTTCCATATGAATCAAAAGATTTTTGAGTCAGAGAAAGGAATATATCGGCCTTATTTACTTTAGGGTAAAGAATCTCAGTATCGCTTATGATTACCTCAGACTTACTGGCTCCACCTCTTGCCTCAGGGCCGTAAGATTGTGACTGCACAGCTACTTTGCCTTGTTTTAAAGCAGCTTCTGCAAGGATGATTCCTGCCAAAATAAGACCCTGTCCACCTGAACCGCTTAATCTGATTTCCTTTGTCATCTCTTACACCCCTTTTACTTTATCTATGATTTTTTGATATTGTTCTGTATATTCAGGCTTTTGCTCATTCTTGAATTCTCCAGTTATAATCTTTCCTTCTACTTTTTCCTTTGGAAGTTTTGCAACAGCAGTTACAGGTACAGTGTTATCTCTCATATACTTTAGCATAGCTGCAGGATTTCCCTTGAATCCTTTGTTTTTTCTTCCATAGCTTGTAGGACAAGTACTTACAGCCTCGACCATAGAGAATCCTTTGTGGTTGATGGCATTTTCAAATAATTTTACAAGAGCATCGAAATGATAAGCAGTGCCTCTAGCCACATAAGTCGCTCCTGCACCTTCTACAAGTTTAACAATATCAAAGTTTGGATCGATGTTTCCAGTAGGAGTAGTTGTTGCGTAATCACCTACTGGAGTAGTAGGTGAGAACTGTCCTCCTGTCATTCCATAGATATTGTTATTGAAAATGATAGCGGCGATATCAATGTTTCTTCTAGCAGCATGGATAAGGTGGTTACCTCCGATTGCAGTAAAGTCACCATCTCCACCTAGTGCGATTACTTTCATTCCAGGTTTTGCCATTTTTATACCTGTTGCAAAGGCAAGGGCTCTTCCGTGAGTAGTATGTAAAGTGTTGAAGTCTAAATATCCAGGAGCTCTAGATGAACATCCTATACCAGATACAACACATACATCGTCTTTGTTAAGACCTATATTTTCTATGGCATTAACCAGCGCATGCATTACTATACCGTGTGCACACCCAGGGCACCAGATATGAGGTAATTTGTCTTCTCTGTAGTAGCTTTCTTTTTTACAAGTATCCATAAT
The DNA here is from genome assembly GCF_963663625.1 of uncultured Ilyobacter sp. Lineage (NCBI taxonomy): Bacteria > Fusobacteriati > Fusobacteriota > Fusobacteriia > Fusobacteriales > Fusobacteriaceae > Ilyobacter > uncultured Ilyobacter sp. The sequence goes on from NZ_OY760438.1 coordinate 413,595, forward strand.
TACATTACCTCCTCAAATTTTTCTAATATTTCCGCAGGGCTTATGAACTCCCCGTTGCCTTTACCCATTAGTTTTACAGGACATTTTCCGTTGGAAATACGCTCCACCTCAAGAACCATCTGTCCAAGATTCATCTCAGCCACAAGAATTCCCTTAGATTTTTCGGCTAATTCTCTGATTCTCTCTTCAGGGAAAGGCCAGATTGTGATAGCTCTAAATAGTCCAGCTTTGACACCCTTCTCTCTTAAGTCCATAACCGCTTGCTTTGAAGACCTAGCTGTACTTCCGTAAGAGAAGATAATGTATTCTGCATCTTCCATCATATATTCTTCATACTGTATAATATCATCTTTATTTTTTTCAACTTTATCCATAAGCCTGGTCATCAGCTTATCAGCAACCTTTGTACTGTTTGTAGGGAAACCTGTCTCATCATGTACAAGACCTGTAATATGGTATCTGTGACCTTCTCCAAAAGCTGCCATCTTAGGAACAAGCTCATCGCCTGTTACTCCGTAAGGAAGGTAAGAGGCATCGTCTTTTGCAGGTTTTGCTCTGTCGACTATTTCCTCTATAAGAGCCGGGTCTAGAACTACCTTTTCTCTCATGTGTCCAACTACTTCATCTAGCATGAAAAGAACAGGCATTCTGTATTTTTCAGCCAGATTGAAAGCTCTAGCTGTGAGAGTATAGCACTCTTGTACCGTAGAAGGTGTTATAGCGATTACAGGATGGTCACCGTGAGTTCCCCACTTAGCCTGCATCATATCCCCCTGAGACGGAGATGTAGGAAGTCCTGTACTAGGTCCGCTTCTCTGGACATTTACAACGACTAAAGGAATCTCAGCGATTATAGCATATCCTAAGTTTTCCATTTTAAGAGAAAAACCTGGTCCGCTTGTAGCAGTCATAGACTTTGATCCTGCAATTGATCCTCCGATAGCAGCAGCTATACCGGCGATCTCATCTTCCATCTGAATAAATTTACCTTCAACTTTAGGGAGCATTTCAGCAGATTTTTCCATAACTTCAGTAGATGGTGTGATAGGATATCCCGCAAAAAATTTCATTCCAGCAGCGATGGCACCCTCAACACACGCTTCATTACCTTGCATAAATTTAATTTGGCTCATTACCCATTCCTCCTAATACCGATAGCATAATCGGGACATAGTTTTCCACACATATTACACTTTATACATGCCTCAATATTTTTTACATTGACTTTTCCCTCTGTCATATCCAAAACATCCTTTGGACAGAATTCAACACATATTCCGCATCCCTTACATAAACCTTTTTTTACGACAAGTACTTGTTTTTCCACATTGGCCTCCTTGCTAAAGTAATTTTTTTTAAATAGATCCATCAAGTTTAAGGAATAATATTAGATATTATAAAAATTAATACTATTCTTTATATGTAGTAATATAAATATTTAACATTAATTCATAAAATTTAATTTTGAACGTCTTTACTATTATTATTGTAATATATAAACTTTTATCAGAACATAGTTTACTATTTTGTTGCATTAATTTTTAATTTAATGCATTATTTATAAATAAGATGTAGAAAACAATAGAGGTTTAAAAAATGACGATTTGTATTGAGTCTGTGCATTAATAATTTTATAAATTTATGAAAATAGAACTTAATACAATAAAAAAATTGTAAAATCTAGTATAATATATAGTGTAAATAAAAAATGTAAAATTGTTAAGAAGTGATGATGACTAAATAACTAAATTTAAAAATAAAACCTGAACTCAAATAAGGGGCAATGATTTAGATATTGGTATGAATTTTAAAAAAGGAGGAGCTAAATGATTAAGCTTTTTATTGTAGATGATGAGAAATATATAAGAAATGAGATAAGATATTTTTTGGAAAAACATGACGGCATTGAAGTGTGTGGAGAGAGTGGAGACGGCGACAAAGCTTTAGAGATGATAGAAAAATTAGAACCAGACTGCGTATTTATGGATATAAACCTTCAAAATAATAGTGGAATGTTGATTGCCAGAAAAATATCTGAGAAAAAAAATCATCCGTTAATTGTTTTTGCAACGGCATATGATAATTATGCAGTACAGGGATTTGAGTTGAATGCGGTAGATTATATATTGAAACCATTTTCAGAAGAAAGAATAAAATTGACAATTGAAAGAATCAAAGAGAAAATACTGAGTGAAAAATACTATAGTGGAGAAAAAGATCGAAATTTAGAAAATGAAAGTAATACTTCTCTTGAAAAGCTATGTATTCAAAAGAATAATAAATTAATGTTGATAGATGTTCATAAAATAGTTTTTATAAAGTCAGAAAAAAATATTGTTACGGTACACACTCCTGATGCTATTTATGAATGTAGCTATTCTTTAAAAGATCTAGAAAGCAGATTGAGAGAAGATAAGTTTATGAGAATACATAAGAGTACGATAATAAATTTGGATTATATAGATGAGATTATTCCCTGGTTTAATTATACTTATAAAATAGAAGTAAAGGGGATTAAAAACTGTGATATACAGGTCAGTAGAAATTATTTAAAGAAATTTAAGATTTTTTTTGGAATTTAATACAGGGCCACGCCCTGTATTTTATTTTGTGATAATGTACTTTAATTCTTGAAAATGTATGATAAGTAAAAAATATTTTTTTTTTGAAAATAATGTACTAAAATCTTAATAGTTAGAAAAAATGTGATTGGGAGGGTTTTTAATGAGAAATAAAAGTTTTATATTAGTGGTATTTGTTCTTTTTTTAGTCATGGTAATGACGGGATGTTCAGGGGATAAGAAAGAAAGCGCCGAAAGTAAAAAAACTGAAAATGTATTTGTTACTATCGCTACAGGAGGAAGTTCAGGAGCATATTTTGCCTTGGGAGGGGCCATATCAAATCAACTCAATCAAAAGATAGAAGGGGTTAATTCTTCTGTACAGTCAACGGGAGCTTCTGCAGTAAATGCCACATTGTTGGGTACAGAAAAAGTGGAACTGGCATTTGCTATGAATGACGTGGTCAGCTATGCTTATACCGGAACAGAGGTTTTTAAAGAAAAAGGTAAAGTAGAAAACTTAAGAGGGGTAGCAGCACTGTATCCTAACTTTGTACAGCTAATAACAGTAGAAAAAACAGGAATTAAAGAAGTATCGGACTTAAAAGGTAAGAGAGTCGGAGTGGGAGCACCGGGAAGTGGAACGGAAGTAAACGCCCGTCAGATCCTAAAGGCTTACGGAATAACTTATGATGATATCAAGGCAGATTATCTTTCATATGCAGAAGCTATAGAGCAGATGAAAAATGGGGCTGTAGATGCTGCGTTTCTAACTTCAGGTCTTCCAAACTCTACTATAATGGATTTGGCCACAACTCAAGATGTTAAAATCATACCTATCAGAAAAGATGCAGTAGAAAAACTTGCAGAAGAGTATCCTTTCTATGCTTCTGAGGTTATTCCTGCTGGAACTTATGACAATAAGGAAGATGTGGAAACAGCTGCAGTACAGACGCTTCTTGTTACAAGAGCGGATCTAAGTGATGATCTAGTATACAATATAACAAAGACAATTTTTGAAAATTTAGATGCCTTGAAAGAAACTCACTCTGCTGCAAACAGTATAAAGCTTGAATCAGTAAGAAAAGGGATGCCTATACCGCTTCATCCTGGAGCAGAAAAATATTTTAACGAACATAAATAAAATTTTAAGTTAAAGGGTATTATAAAATGTCCTTTATATATAATAATAAATTTTGAGGGAGTGAATTCTGCATGGAAGAAAAAAAACTTCAAGATGATGAAGAAATAATTAGCTGCTCGGATTCAACATGTGATGTGCAACCTGAAGTTGCAGATGATGAGCTACTTGAAAAATTTGACACAGAGGCTAGGTTTAGAAAATTCGGAAGAAATACCACTCCGGGTAAAATTGTATTTATAATGGCAGTGGCCTTATCAATTTTTCATTTGTACACAGCATGGAGAGGGCCTCTGGTTACTCTTATGCATAGGGCGGTCCATACATCAGTGATAATGTCTTTGATATTTATTCTTTATCCATTTACCAAAAAGTCTTCTAAGAACAAGCCAGCAATACTGGATTGGATTTTTTCACTTCTTTCATTGGGGCTTGGAGCCTATATAGTCATTAATTATAATTCACTGGTAATGAGAGCAGGTGCACCTAATGATACAGATATAGTTTTTGGTATTGTGGCCGTACTTTTGGTATTAGAAGCTGCGAGGAGAATAACTGGAAAGGAGATAGCAATTCTGGCTACAATCTTTCTTCTATATGCATTTTTAGGGCCTAGACTCCCTGGTCTTATTGCACACAGAGGCTATGGGATAAGGGATATTGCAGATTACATGTATCTCTCTACAGAGGGAATATACGGTATAGCTATAGGGGTTTCTTCTACTTATATATTTCTTTTTGTTTTGTTTGGTGCTTTTCTTCAGAAATCTGGGATGGGACAGTTTTTCAATGATCTATCTATGGCTCTTGCAGGATCTGGAAAAGGTGGACCTGCAAAGGTTGCAGTAATTTCAAGTGGGTTTTTGGGGTCGATAAATGGAAGTGCCATTGCTAACGTTGTTACCACTGGAGCTTTTACTATACCTCTTATGAAAAAAATAGGTTATAATAAGGAGTTTGCTGGTGGAGTAGAAGCTGCAGCCTCTTGTGGGGGACAGATATTACCTCCTGTTATGGGAGCTACTGCCTTTATTATGGCAGAATATCTGGGAGTTAAATACATAACTATAGCAAAATCAGCTGTAATTCCGGCACTTCTATACTATCTAGGGGTAATAGTAATAATACATTTGAGAGCTTGCAAGAGGGGACTCAATGGCCTGCCAAAGGATCAACTTCCTAAAGCCGGGTTGGTATTGAAGGAAAAAGGACATCTTTTGCTTCCATTGTTTGGACTGCTCTATTTTCTTTTGAGTGGGAAGACACCTATTTATGCTGCATTTTGGTCAATACTTCTGACAATAGTTGCCAGCGGAATTAAGAAAGAGACCAGAATGAGTTTTAAGGATATAATAGACTCGCTAGAGAGTGGAGCACGTACTGCTCTTGGTGTTGCCATGTCCTGTGCAGTAGTAGGCCTGATAATCGGAGTAGCAACCCAGACAGGTTTTGGATTGAAGCTTGCAGGAGCGATCTTATTTTTGGGGAAAGGAAAGTTGTTCTTGACGCTGGTACTGACAATGTTAGCGTGTATAGTTTTAGGAATGGGTCTTCCATCGATTCCGGCGTATATAATAACTGCCACGATGGCAGCTCCGGCACTTTATAAAATGGGGGTTCCACACCTTGTATCACATATGTTTGTATTTTATTTTGGAATGCTTGCTAATCTCACTCCTCCAGTTGCATTAGCAGCCTTTGCAGGAGCAGGTATAGCAGGAGGGAGTCCTTCAAAAACCGGATTTGAGGCTGTGAAACTGGCACTTGCAGGGTTTATAGTTCCATATGTTTTTGTGTACTCTCCATCGCTTCTGCTTATTAATACAACCCCTTCAAAAACATTATTGGTGGTAATAACTGCTTCGGTTGGAGTAATGGCGCTAGGGGCTGCAGTAGAAGGATATCTCAATAAAAATTTAAATATTATAGAAAGACTTCTGCTTCTTGCAGCCGCCTTACTTATGATCAAACCCGGATTGTATACTGATCTGACGGGTGTAATATTATTTGTATCAATTTTTACACTTGGAAGAGTGAAAGTAAAGAAAGAAGCTTCGAAGGCATGAAAAAGAGCCCCTATACATTTGTATAGGGGCTCTTTAAATATTTACTATTTAGTTCCTCCTGTAATCTCTATCTCTACCCTCCTGTTCTGCTCCCTTCCAGATGCAGTTGAGTTTGAGGCGATAGGGAACTGATAATCAAATCCCTGAGAAGATATTCTAGAAGAGAGAACTCCTCTAGAAGAAAGATATCTTCCTACACTGTTGGCCCTATCTTTAGAAAGTCTCTGATTTACAGCCAGAGAGCCTGTATTGTCAGTATGTCCTGACACGAAGATTGTGGTATTTTTGTACTCTACAAGAATTTTTGCCACAGAATCTAATACGTCGTAGAACTCACTGTTGATGTCAGCACTTCCAGACCTAAATGTTAGATTTCCAGGCATTACAAGCTCTAGAGTGTTTTCTGCAGTTCTTCTAAGGCTTACCCCGGTTCTTTCAAGCTCCTGTCTGAGAGCTGCTTCCTGTCTGTCGAAATAGTAACCAAGACCTGCTCCTAGAGCAGTACCAGCAGCGGCACCTTTCAGTGTCCCCTCTGTATCCTTGCCTATAACCTGCCCTGCAACAGCCCCGACTACGGCCCCTCCTACAGCATATTTACTAGTTTTATTAAATTGTTCCTCTCTTGTATATGGGTTTGTACTCTGACAAGCTGACAGTGATGTTATTATCAGTGCTGCAGCTAATAATTTTTTTGTCATAAATTTACACCTCCGTTATTTTATTAGAAAACATTAATACTGTTCCCTTACGTTTAAATTTGACTATGTATAGTATATTTTAGTTTAAAAATTGTCTACAATTTTTTATAAAAATAACCTTTCTTTGAGGGGTTTTATAAGTGCAGGCAGAATTATAAAAGTGGCTATAGAGGAAACCATTAAAATAGCGGATATTAAAATACCAACGGTTTTATATGGGACCAGAGGAGCAAGCAAAAGAGGTAAAAATGCAACAGATATGATTATTGCATTTTTTACAACTGCCCTCGCAGGTTTCTCATGCATCTTATCTAAAGTGACCTTCCAATCCTTCTCCTCTGAATATATATCACGTGCTCTCTCGATGAAATGTATAGCAAAGTCCACAGAGAGTCCTAAGGTCAGTGATGAGAGTACTGCTACAGGCATATCGTAGCTTTTACCAACTAATCCTATCATGCCGTAAGAGAATAAAACAGTAACACTTAGTGGGATCATGCTAAGAATTCCCCATAAAGGTGATTTAAAAAGAAATGCCATCATGAGAAAAACAACGACAAAGGAACCTATGAGGGAGCTTAACATCCCACGAACCATCTCATTTTGCCATACTACATTGACATAGGTGAGTCCAGCCCAATTATGTTTTATTTTCATAGGAGAATTGTTTTCTTCCATCCAGACCTCTATACTCTCGGTTACCTCCTGCATACTTTTGTTGTCCCCGTTTTTCAGTTGCACCCAGATATTTCCCTTTTCATAGTCAGGAGTCACAAAGTGCCAAAGCATCTGAGGAGTGTGGCTGTTTTGGAATGATAAAAGAGATTGTGCAACACCGGAAGATGTGTCTGGTATCCTAAAGTCCTCTTCTTGACCACCTAACAGTTCCTGGTAGACTTTTTTTACTATCTGTATGATGCTGTTGCTTTTACCTACATTGGGATTTGTATCTAGCTGCTTAGACAGTCCCTCGATATATCTTAGCATTTCCGGATTTTTGAATGTCTGGCTTTCAGAGTGATACTCCCCTAATGTATCGTAGATATATTCTAGGTCGAAGGAATCATTTTCATCCATAGCAAGTTCTACCTCATCTTTTACCATGGAATAATACTCCTGGACAGAGTAATTCTGTGAGTCAGCCATTTTTTTATAGACAGAGTCAGCAGCATGGTTGAGATCTTTATACAGAGATTCTCCTAGATCTGTCTCGTATTCGTCAAATAAGGACCTGGTTTTTTCAAGGGAATTTTTCATATCCTCAGCAGTATACTCTCTTTCTAGAACCAGATAGGCCATGTATGTTCCGGCAAAGTGTTTGTTCAAAATCCTGTCTGCCTCTCTGATCTCATGATTTTTTTCAAACCAGATGACAGGATTGTCGTTTATAATTATCCTGCTGATACCATAAATTGAGATAAGTACTAAGATACAGGTTGCCGCAATTATTTTTTTATAGTGAACAAAGGTAAAATCACTATTCTTTTTGAGAATGGCATCTATGAAGGTGCCCTTAGAGTCTTCATCCTTTCCGAAATCTGAGAGGGACTCCTCTTTTATAAATAAAATTATATAGGCAGGGATAAATGCCACAGTGAGAATCCATGCCATGGCTATACCAAAGGCCACGAATAAACCAAAAATTCTGACAGGAGGTATAGGGGTTAGGGCAAGGGATGCAAATCCGACACAGGTTGTGAGTGAGGTATAGAGCATAGGAACAAATAGTTCATCCATAGTACTTCGAAGAGCAGATTCTTTATTCTTATATTCTGGATAAAGGTCATGAAACACGCTCAAAATATGGACGGAATCTACTACGGCTATTGGCATCAGAAATATTGGTATCATAGAGCTCATAATATGTACTTTATACCCCATTCCTATGAGAAGCCCCATTGTCATTAACACACTCATGATAGAAATAATCATTGGTGAAAGTATTAAGCTGGTTTTTTTGAAAAAAACCTTTAATAAAAGAAAAATTATTAACATGGCTAAAGGGGCAGAAATTTCCATCTGCTTAAACATAAGCACACCAAATGTATCTTCAGCCACAGGAAGGCCACTTATATAGTAAGAGTCCCCGTTATTGAATTCTGAGATTATCTTTTTTATTCGTACTGAATATTCATAACTGAGGTCCTTTGATTTTATTGGGATATATAATGCCAGGGCCTTTCCGTCCTCTGAGACCATGGTCCCCTTTAGTACCGGATTTGACATGATATTGTTTTTGACTTTTATAGAATCCTCTATATTTTTCGGAGGTTCCTTCATAAGCCACTCAAAGATAACTTCCCCGACTCCTCCCTGTCTTATGTTGTCCTGAGTAGACGGGGAGATTATATCTTCTTTTATGACTCCGTCCCATGTTTTTATATTCTCTGTAAGAGTATGGATATCCTGCAAAGTTTTTGGATTGAATACTCCTTCATTTCTCTTTTCATTTACTATCCCGACCACAATAATGTCATTTAGAAGGAACTCCTCTTTGGCATAATCATGAAATTTTCTCACAAAGTTTTCTTGTGAAAGCATATTTTCTGGATCTGTATCTATTTTTATCCTTGGTATAAAAATAGCGAGAATGACAGTCATGAGTATGAAGAAGGATATCACATATTTAGAATATTTTATTGATATATCGGTAACTATTTTTTTTATTATCATACTGGTTCCCCCGATTATCAGAATGAATATCTTATTCTCAAATAGATATTTGTATTATCTTTTAGCTGTGCAAAATCTGTATGAATATATTTTCCGTAAAATATATTCATTCCCAGAGATGTATTGAGGTCATCACTCCATTTATATGATATGTCAGGGTTGATATACCCATCTTCAACTGTAGGGGAGTAGAATGTAAAGAGTTCAGATTTAAGTTTTTGCTGCATCATCAATTTGGTGAGTCTAAGTGAGAACATACTCCTATTTTTGTGCTTGGCATAGTCACTGATACTAGCCGGAAGTGAGTCCCGGTAGTTATCATAATCCATCATATGTTCTAGATAATATTGAATACCTACAGTAAAATCCCTTCCGAGATCCTTTTTGTAACCTGCCAGAAACTTGAGATGTGAATTCACAATATTTGGGTTGTCGCCATCTCTGTCTTCCTGAGAATCTTCATATCCGATCTCAGTATTGGCTATGCCACCAAGGGTCGACCCCACCCAGCTTGCTCCCACCACGTTGCCTTTAGAATAACTATATCCGCCGCTGTCTGATGGATTAGGGTCTAGATAAAAACCTCTATAGCCATACAGAGCTATTTCATTTCCTTCTATATTTCTCTTTATTCTGACGGCAAGCTGTGTATTTGAAAGAGAGGTAGAAGGTTCATCTGGATCAAGGTAATCTGTTCCTGTGTTCACAAACTCTCCGGTAGATTGGTCAAAAAAAGTCAGCCTTTCACCATTGACGACTCTGTTTGAGGTAAAAATGGGTATGATCACAAGGTCCATTATATATTCTTGTGGAAAAAAGGATACCTTGACTGCATCTGAGGGTATTTTCAGATACTCCATATCCCTTCCAGAGTAGAATGACTCGTAATCCTTTGGGAATCTGTCGTTTATAAAGATAAGGTCTCCCGTTCCCCAGGTAAGGACATGACGTCCAGCTTTTATCTCATAAAAAGAGGACGGATAGTACGATATGTATCCCTCTCTCAGGGAGAGTTTCCAATCTTCTAAAACCTCGTCACGATAGAGATCTATCTTAAATCTGCTTTCTGAGAAGTCAGTGAGTATAGTGTCTGCCTGAAGCTGCAGCCTAAGCTCCCCTAGGTTAAAGTTTTCCTCCTGATACTCCTTAGAAGCCACAGGCATCCCTGATGCCCCCTCTAAAAATCCACTGAACTCAGTGTCTTCAAAGGGAGCAGAATACACAAACTGAAATGTCAGAAAAAATATAAAAAGATACCTAAACTTCATAGTCAACCCCCCTTTAGAAAAGTTTATCTAAGCCATTTTCTAGGAGGACGTCTGAGGTATCTTTCAGTAAAAATATCGTCTTCCATTCCTAGATTGTATGTCACGTCACTAAATCTATTTGTGGTATAGGTGCCCTTCTCTATCTCATCTGCCTTCATAAGAGTTATTGTAGGGAATCCCTCTATAATTTCAACCTTTTCAGCTGTTATCCTCCTGTAAATTTTTCCAGAAGAGTTATAGTATTCTGCCTTTATAGGCAGATAATTCTTTTTATCTATATAAGTTACAAAGTATGCAAAATCTTCAGAAGTTTTGGGGGTATTTTTTATTATGTAAGAAGAGCTGTCTTCACCGGTCAGCTGATGAATGTCCTCTGTTATAGAACGTCCTGAGATATCTTCATAGGTAAAATCAGACCCTACAAAACTGCTCCTCTTGTCTGTGGAGGCTATCCTTTTTACGAGATCAAGGGCAGGGAGATAAAGCCATCTGTCGTCATCTTTTTCTACATTCTTGTGAACCATAAAAACCATGTTTTTTACATCGGAAGGTTCTTTGAAATAGGCATAGTACATCTGCTCCCTTCCGTCGAAGATATCCTTCCTTAACATAATGATACGCCTTTCTCTGATTCTTCCGTTTTTATCTACTATCTCCATATCCACAGTAGCCCGGCCATCTTCACCTGCATAATAGGCGGCATTATAGGCCTTTCTAACTATTTCATCTACGTCGACAGCAAAGGCAAGTGATCCAAGTAGAAGCAGTATAAATATAAGCCAGAGTTTTTTCATTAAATATCCCTCCTTTATTAAAAATAAAAATAGATGCATTTTTTATAATATATACGGTCCTTCCTCAGATAATCCTATGATTTTTTTATTTTCATTATCAGGGCCTCTATACAAAAAAATACCTGGAAATTTCAAAATCTCCAGGTATTTTTTAGAGGTAGAGTATTATCAAAATATTTTTTCATTGGGCGAAGGCACTGATTTATCTATTCCTCAGAGAATTTTTTTAAAAGAAATTCAAATTTGGAGAGCCTGTTTTTAAGAATTTCACTCTGGGTAGAGTCAGAGGTTTCCTTACATATCTCTAATTCCTTCTTTATCGCTCTTATTGCGTAGTTTAGAGCTAGTTCCACATCTTTTTTATACTCGCTATAGTCTATCTTCATAGAAATCCCCTCCCTTTATAATAATCTATAATATTTTTACAAAAATCCTTTTGAATTTAATTTTTTTGTTATCAAAAGAGGGTATGATGTGGAAATAAACTAAAAAATCAGAGCCCTTTCTAAAGGACTCTGATGGTATTTTATACTTTGGTAATATTTTTTTTTAGCCCTGATTTTTCAACTGTATAGAGGGAAAAACTAGAGGAGTTTTCCGGGAGCAGTGATTTGATCTCTTCTAGGAATGAAAGGTCAAATTTTATAGATAATCCACAGTTGGCTGTGATCTCTTTGGGTACAGGTATTATCCTTACTTTGATATCTTTTTCAAGAATAAGTTTTTCAAGCTTCATTATCTGATGTGTGGAGTCGGCTGTTATAAGGCAGAAAGTTTCAGATCTCATTAGGGTCTTATTACCTTTGTGGCCTCTACTTGTCTTTCTATGATAGTATACATATTTGATACTTCTCCCACAGCAAGCTTCTCCTCTATACCATAGTAATTGAGGCAGGTACCACATGTCAGTATCTCCGTTCCTCTTTCTATAAGAATTTTCAAGTCTTCCACAGATTCTGAACCTTCCACTGTTATTTTGGACCCGGAATTATAAAAAAGTATAGTGCTCGGAACTTTCTCCATCTCTGTGAGGGTATATATAAAACCTTTCATCAGGATTTTACCCAGTTCTTCACTTCCGTCTCCCATCTGGTCAGAGGCTATCACCATTACTGTTTTCTTATCTTTATTTGCTGTTTTTTCCTGTGATTTTATCTCTTTTCTTATTTTTACATGGTATATTCCGCTCTTCTCTGTAGTTTCAAAAGAGAGGCCGGTTTCTTTAGCCATTTTTTCAAGGTTTTCCTTTGAAATTTCGCTGTCGAGGATAGTTTCAACTATACCTTCTTGCACCTCTTTCAAGGCTTTTTTTGTCATTATTATTGGCATGGGGCAGAGTTTTCCCCTTGCATCTACGATTTTATTCATAAAAAAACTCCTTTAAATCTAAATTGTGTATCTAACCTCATACCTATTCTACAATAATGGTCTGTTCTTGTTTTTCAGTAACTCTACCTACAATGGATGATTTTATCCTGAGTTTGTTGAGCTTATCTATTACTTCTTCAGAGTACTCACTACTTACTGAAAATAAGAGTCCTCCTGAAGTCTGCGGGTCAAATAGAATCTCCTGAAGCCAAAAAGGTACATCGTTAAATAGGACTCTGTCTCCCAAGTGATTTCTGTTTTTTTGTCCTCCGCTTGTTATGTAAAACTCCTTTGCATAACCTTTTGCTTCTTCCATATATGGAATTAGTTCTTTTTCTAGAACAAAGGTCTTCTCTGAGCCACCGGCCATCTCAAAGGCATGCCCTAGGAAACCAAAGCCTGTTATGTCAGTACAGGCATTTACAGGATATTCTCTTATTATATCCATAGAGTATTTATTGAGGGTAGTCATGTTTTCTAAGAGTTTGTCCACTGCATCATCAGAAGCCTCTCCTACACTGTAGGCAGTTGCGATAATACCTGCCCCTAAAGGTTTTGTAAGAATAAGTGTGTCCCCTTCCTTAGCACCATAATTTTTTAAAATTTTATCTGGATGGATAAGTCCAGTTACAGAAAGGCCGTATTTTATCTTTTCATCGTGGATGGTGTGCCCACCACTAAGAATAGCTCCGGCTTCAGCGACCTTTTCGGCTCCCCCCCTCAATATCTCACCGAGATAGGAGATATCCATTTTTTCAGGAAAACATACGATGTTCATGGCAGTTTTGGGTTCTCCACCCATGGCATAGACATCACTCAAGGCGTTTGCAGCTGCCACCTGACCAAATATATATGGGTCGTTTATCATAGGTGCAAAAAAATCCAGTGTTTGTATCATAGCTAAATCATCGGTGAGCTTGTATACCGATGCATCATCTGAGTTTTCGTATCCCACGATGAGGTTTTTATCTTCTATGGTAGGAAGAGTAGAAAGTAATTTTGAAAGGACGGCAGGACCCATTTTACAGGCACAGCCTCCTACAGAACATTCATTTGATGGAAATTTCATTTATATCGCCTCTTTATATTAATGTTTTTAATTGCTAGAAATATAATAACATTTTATCTAATAAAACTCAATATAAGAGGGACCTCAATATTCTTGTAGATAAGTTTGAAGTGTTTTTTAATAAATTCAATAATTTATTAAAAATAGAACCAATAAAAAAAGGCAGGAATTTTCCTGCCCCTATACTTACAACTATTCATAAAGTCCGTAAATCACATCTGTAGATTCACGGTTTTTGATAAATCCTCCGGCCTTCATGGATGTTTTAGGATCTCCTAAGAGGATAGCTCCTACTATTTTTTCATCACGTACAAAGAATTTTCTGTAGATACCGTCTTTATTATATTTGTAAATGTTTGCTCCCATAGGTTCTATATCACCCCCTGAAAAGAATGAGATCCCAGATACCTTGAGCCTGGTCTCGGAACTTATAGGGTTATACTTGGATTTTTCTCCGGCCATATTACTTCCGGCTACATCTCCCTGTTCCTTTGCTGGTATCCAGAGCCCGTAGAGGGTTCCTTGAAATTCGATACTATCTCCTGCAGCATAGATATCTTTTATGCTGGTTTCCATATATTCATTCACAACTATCCCTCTGTTGACTTCTACTCCTGCACTTTCTGCCAACTCTAGTCTCGGAGTGATCCCTGCAGAGAGAACCAAACTTTTTACCTCGAAGATCTCACCGTCATCAAATCTTATCCCTTCTACGCAATCTTCGCCTAGTATCTCCTCGACATTTTTTCCAAGGATAAAATTTATTCCTTTTTCTTCTAGGATTTTTTGGAGTATACGAGATCCCTCTTCATCTAACTGCCTAGGTAGAAGCCTAGGAGCAGTCTCTATGACAGTAACATTTTTTCCGAGATTAAATAGTGAGAAGGCTGTCTCTATACCTAAGAGTCCTCCTCCTAGAACGGCGACCTTTTCACAGATCTCCACATGGTTTGCTATCTCATCACTGTCATTCACACCACGAAACTTTAAGACCCATTTTTTTTCTTTGATACCTTTTATATCAGGGTATCTAGGCCTTGCACCTGTTGCTAGAAGGAGTTTATTGTATTCCATAGAGCTTCCGTCCTCAAAGGTAACTTTTTTATTTTCTGAATCAATATCTGTAACTTCCGTATCTAGCTTTACCTCAATATTTTTATCTAAATAAAATCCCTCACCATATGCGATAAGTTTTTCAAATTCCGTCTTGCCAGCAAGATATTCGACGAGTCTTATTCTGTAGTAAAAAGGTTTAGGAGATTTTGTCACCACTGTTATTTTACCTTCATTATCTTTATTTCTAAGAGTTACTGCTGCAGATATGCCGGCAATCCCGTTTCCTATTATTAAATATTCTGATTTTTCGTTCAAATATATCACCTTGCCTTTATTTTGTTTTTTAGTAAAAAGACTTAAAGAGAGATGAAAATTATCCTTTAATTTAGTATACATTATTTCCTGACCTTAAAAAAGAGGGTTTTTAAGTAAAAATTAGAAAAACATTAATAATTTAATTTTAAAAATTAGTTAGAGCTGGTCATTTAGGGGGGAGGGTAATATGTTTGATTTTGAAAGCTGTCTTAAGATTGGAAAAGGGGAGTATAAGAGGATGATGGAGCCTCTTATCATAAAAATGGGGAAACTTCAGAGAGAGGCAAAGACAAAAAAAATTCCAGTTCTTATTATTTTGGAAGGCCTGGATGCTTCTGGTAAGGGTGCTGTGATGAATGAGCTCCTTATGGCACTAGATCCTAGAGGATATAAAGTCTATTCAAATAATAAAGATACTGAAGAGGAACTTCTAAGACCATTTTTTTGGAAATTTTGGAAAAATCTTCCTGGTGAAGGGGAGATAGCTGTTTTTGACAGAAGCTGGTATTTTTCTGTGATCAAGAACCTGAATGATATGAATAAAAAAGAATATAAACGAAGGTGTCAAGAGATAATGGATACTGAAACCCTTTTACGAAACGGGAAAACCTCGATAATAAAATTTTTTCTTTTTATTTCAAAAGAGGAACAGAAGAAAAGGTTTAAGAAGCTAGACAAAAATCCATCCACCTCCTGGAGGGTAACTAAAGAGGACTGGGAGAGTAATAAAAATTATGATGAAATTTTGGAGCAGTATGAAAAGCTTCTAGACAATACAGGGAATGAGAAGGGTGTGTGGAATATAGTTTGCTCTGAAGATATTGATAGTGCCAAGGTTCAGATATTTCAAAGAACGGTAGCTTTTTTGGAGAAAAGCATAGAACAGTCCGGACAAGATACTCTAGAGATGATTCCTCTGAAAGAGAAAAGCTTTTCTCTAGACAGCGTAAACCTAGTAAAATCAATAAGCAGAAGAGAGTACAAGAAAAAACTTAAAAAGTACAAAGAAAAGCTCATGGAATTGGAACACGAGATATATGAAAAAAGGATCCCTGTTGTCCTAGCCTATGAGGGGTGGGATGCAGCTGGAAAAGGAGGGAATATAAAAAGAACTGTAGATAGGTTAGATCCTAGAGGATATGATGTTATCCCTATAGCGGCTCCAAATGACATAGAAAAAAAGCACCATTACATGTGGAGATTTTGGAAAGATTTTCCAAAGGGAGGTCATATCACAATATTTGACAGAACATGGTATGGAAGAGTTCTTGTGGAAAGGGTAGAGGGGTTCTGCAAAGAGGAGGAGTGGCACAGGGCTTATCACGAGATAAACTCTATAGAATCCCAGTGGTCAGATGACGGAGCTGTGATACTAAAATTCTGGTTGCACATAAGTAAGGATGAACAGTTAAGACGTTTTAAGGGGAGAGAGAAAACATCATACAAAAATTGGAAGATAACTGAGGAGGACTGGAGAAATAGAGAGAAGTGGGACCTTTATAAAGATGCTGTGGAGGACATGATAACTATGACATCCACAGAAAATTCAGAATGGCATGTCATTCCTGGAAATTCCAAACGTTATGCCAGGTTAAAGGTGATGGAAATAATAATTGAAGAGTTGGAAAAGGCACTGAAAAAAAGGGAGAAATAATCTCCCTTTTTTCTTATTTTTAAGAGAAGAAATCTTTATATAATATACGGAATAAGGTCTTGATACAATGACAACTTCAGGGATTAATTTCTTGATTTACTTTATAAACTCTACTATAATCTATTTAAGAGTAAGATATCGTAAACTACTTTTCTGATTCAAGAGGGCTGCGGGCTCAATCATACTCAATTTAGGGGGGAAATAATTTTATGAAAAAGATAGGAATTATAGATATAGGCTCAAACTCTATAAGGCTTGTTATTTTTAGGATTTCTCCTGCCAAAAATTTCTCTGTAATTGAAGATGTGAAGGAGAGTGTACGGCTAGGAGAGGGAGTAAACGAAACTGGAAAACTGAAGGTAAAAAAAATAGATCTGGCATACCACACACTAAAGATATTTAAAGGAATATGTGATCAAAATGAAACCGATGAAATCATAGCTTTTGCAACGGCTGCAGTGAGGAATGCTTCAAACTCTCACCGTCTGATAGAAAAGGTGGAAAAAGAGCTTCAAATGGAGATAAAAATTTTTACAGGTGAGGAAGAGGCCTATTATTCTCTTTTGGGGGCGACAAACACCTTAGATATAAGTGAGGGTCTCCTTATAGATATGGGCGGAGCAAGTACGGAGCTGGTATGGTTTAAAAAACGGAGGGTCCACAAATGGGTCAGTCTCAACTTTGGGTCGGTTACCCTCGCTCAAGTGGCCAACGTAAAGGAAAGACTCTCTGATTATGCAGAGAAAAAACTAGCTAAATATGTATTAGATGAATATGAAAAGGTTCCGTGGCTGAAAGAACTAGGAGACATACCTCTTGTAGGAGTCGGTGGAACTATAAGAAATATGGCAAAGGTGCACTCTGACATGTGTGAATATCCCCTTAATATTCTTCACGACTACAGCCTAAAGGATGGGGATGTAAATGAGATATTTGAACATATTAAGAGAAAAAATTATTTGAGTAAGCTTGAGATCAGGGGACTTTCCAAATCCAGGGCGGATATTTTTACAGGGGCCCTGTGTGCAGTGGTGGAACTTTTGAAGTTTACAGGCCTAGAAATGGTAGTAATAAGCGGTTCCGGTATAAGAGAGGGAGTTTTGTATCAGAGGCTCAATGAATACGGGAAACAAGTGGATAATGTTTTCGAAAACTCTCTTTCAGATGTGATGGAGCATTTTGATCTATCTAAAGAAAGAGGGGAGAGGGTCTATCAAATATTCATGAAGATATTTGAGAGCATGAAGCCTCTTCACGGTATACCAGAAGTAGAAGATAAGGTTATAAGAACGGCTTCATATCTAGGCAGAGTGGGGGTCAATATAAACTATTATGACAATCCTCTTCACTCCTTTTATATGATAATTAACTCTGGACTCAAGGGGATAAAACACAGAAAACTTCTGATGGCTGCTCTAATAGTCTCACAACAGGACAAGTTTAACGATATGGCTAAAAATTATAGAAGTATACTGGGTAAAAAAGATATAGGGATAATGGAGAAGCTTTCGGTCATGCTCAGGATCTCAAAGATATTTAACAGAGTGTTTTTGCTAGACAGTGATAGGCTGAGTGTAGAAGTAGGAGATGAAAGTGTTACTTTTCATATAGAAAATGAGGACCTCCTAGATGTACAGATAAGCAGAGTGCTAATGTCTGGTAAAAGATTTAGAGAGGTCTTTGGAAGACAGCTCATAGTTACCAAGAAAAAGACAGATTGATATAAAGAAAAAGACAGCTGCAAGAACTATTTATAGCTGTCTTTTTTATGTGGAAAATCTTAAACTAATAACTGAATTCAGGAAACAGATAAAAAATTAAGGTGTTATTTGTATCTTACAAATAACACCCTTAATAAACCCCCAATATTATTTTGTGGAGATATTTTAACATGTTTATATGGCCTTTTAAATTAGAAACTCTCCTTTACTCTTCAGTTGTTATTCTTTTTTCTTCTTTAGGTTCACGGCTTGAGAGATTTTTTATCTCAGTTTTTATTATCTCCCTGAGTTCCCTCACTCTCAATTTTTTTACCTTTTTTTTCTCAAATTTCTTTGATTCTTTTGGCACTTCAGAACTGTCAACTGGAATTTTCACAAATGTTTTAGCTCTTTCTTCTGGAGAACAAAGATTTTTTTTATCTTCTGCAAAACGCCCGCATTTTTTACATACATACTTTCCGTCGCCTGTCATCTCAATATACTTTTCAAGCTTTTTACCCTTTAGATTATTGCAACATTTACACATTTTTTTCATAATATACCACCTCTCTACTATATAATTTACATATTTTAGACTGATTTCCTTGATATTTTGAAGAGAAATTATAATTCAAAATAAAAATAGACTAAATGATTCTATAGAAAAATTGGAGGAATTTTCTAAAGATACCAGAAAATCCAGGAAAAGAGGTTTGTTTTCTTTAAAAGGTAATTGACAAATAGGACTATCAGGTGTAGTATGATATTTATACATAAATTATATAAAAGAAAAGCAAACCTTTGGAAACAAAGGGACGCAAAACTATAGGGCCTGTAAAATGGTAGCCAGTTGCCGAAAGTGTTTTAGCACTTCTGTATCCTGAGCCAAATTTTTCTTATGCTCTTCTAAGGAAGAGCATTTTTTTTATCTGAGGATATTTTTTTCGAGGATGGGAACTTACGCATAAAAACAATAAGAAACTTAAAGTTAATATAGAAATGAATTTAAATACTTGTATAACGGAGGGAAGGCAACAATGCAAAAGGAATATTTTCAAGAAATTTTTAATAATGTTTTATCTGCAATGGTACTCATCAATAACAAGGGAGAGATCACTTATATAAATAATGAGTTTTGTAAACTATTCGGATATAATTCCAAAGAATCTGTGGGACGTGTGTTGTCTGAGCTTATATCTCCAGATAGTGATGGGAAAGAGGTAAAGGAAAATATTGAGAGAATCAAAAATGGTGAGCAGATTCTAAAAGAAGTGGTTCGTCAGAGTAAAAATGGTGATCTTATTGAGCTGGTGGTAATAGGTTCGCCGATAATCATAAAAGGTAAGCATGTGGCATCAAGTGTTGTATTCAGTGATATGACTGAACGTAAAGAAAATCAGATAAAATTGGAAAAAGCAAACAGAGAGCTGAAAGAAGCGACCTCCAGATTGATCCACACCGAGAGGATAACAGCTCTTGGGGAGCTTACGTCGAGCATTGCCCATGAACTTAATCAACCGCTTAATAATATGAAGATTGTATGTCAGGATATCTTGAGAGACGTGGCAAAGGACAGACTAGATGTGGAAACAATACCTGAAAGTATAGAGGATATGGAAGAGCAGATCAATAAGATGGCGAGAATAATAGACCATATGAGGATTTTTACGAGACGTCTTGACAGTACGATGAATATGGAAAAAATGGATATAAATGATCCGGTAAAAAATATGTTTCTTCTAATAGGGGAACAGCTGAGAATGAAAAATATTATTACAGTAAAAAATCTGAATGACGGGTTGCCAAAAATATGGGGGAGTTCCATAGGTCTAGAACAGATATTTACCAATATCTTAATAAACGCCAGGCACGCCTTAGAAGAGGGAGAGTGCAGAGATAAAAAAATTGAGATAGAGAGTTTTATGAACGGAGAAAACGAGGTATCTGTGTCCATAAGAAATAACGGAGGACTCATACCGATGGAGATAAAAGAGAGAATATTTGAACCGTTTTTTACAACCAAAGAACCAGGAAAAGGTACAGGTCTCGGTCTCAGTATTTCCAAAAAAATAATAGAAGAGCATAATGGAAGAATTGAAATAGAAGATGAGGGGGATTGGACGAAATTTATCGTTACACTGCCTGCCTTGACGGAAAAAGAGGAGAAATAAATGGATATAAAGGTATTGCTGGTCGAAGACGATGATATGGCAAGAAAAAGACTTAAAAGAGTAATAGAAAAAGAGGGTTACGAAGTAATTGTTGCACATGATGGATTTGAGGGGTTAGAGCTCTTTAAGAGTGAGAGACCAGACGTCGTAATCACAGATGTAAAAATGCCTAAAATTGACGGAATCGAAGTCATGCACAGAATAAAAGAGATGTCTAAAACTACCGAGGTAATCCTCATCACAGGTCACGGAGACGTGGATATGGCCATAGTGGCACTGAGAGACGGGGCGCTAGATTATATAAAAAAGCCAATTGACATAGATCAGCTGATCGTAAGTCTAGGACGCGCCAAGGAGAAAATACAGGACAGAAAAAAAATAACAATAAGAAACAGCATTCTGATTCTAGAAGATGATGAAAAAACCAGGGAAAAACTGGGTAAAATTTATGTAAAAGAGGGCTACAAGGTGTTTACAGCTCCTGACGGAGAAGCGGGTCTTAAGATTTTCTCTGAAAATAAGATCGATATTCTCCTGACAGATTTAAGAATGCCAAAAATGAACGGTTTAAAATTCATTTCCGAAGTAAAAAAGATAACCAACGACTGTGAGTTTATTGTACTCTCAGGATTTGGAGATGAGGCTGACGCAATCGAGGCTATGAGAAATGGTGCCATTAATTTCATAGCAAAACCAATTGACCTAGAGCAGCTGCTCTTATCAACTCAGAAAGCAATAGATAAACTTGAACTTCAGAGGTCCTACAATTATAAACTCAGAGAGCTTGAACTTACCAGGCAGATAATGAAAAGAATCTCCAGTGAAAAAGGCTATACTATGGAGTTCCCTGAAAACTGTGAGCAGGACCAGAGCGGACTTGTACTGAATCTTATAGATATCATGAATATTTCCTATCTGTTGTTTGATAAAAAACTTGATGTTGAATTCACAAACCAGTATTTCCAGGAGCATAGCAGCTTTTTGCCAGAGAAAATAGACAAAGAGTTTTTTGAAAAATTGGGGATCAGAAACATCGATATGGATAGATTTAAAGAAGATGTAGACGCGATGTTTAGAAATAAAAGATCAAAGATGATTAAGCTTAGTATGGAAAATTCTGCAAAAATAATAATAATCAAAATTGTGCTGGTAGTGGAAGGGGAAAGAAGAGAGAAAGGTCTCATATTTATAGGGGGAAGAGATTAAAGATGTCAAGAAGAATACTCATCGTCGATGACGATCCCACTATATGCAGAGAACTCCAAAAGGAACTGAAAAGAAATTTTTTTCCTACCTATGTGGCTGGAAACTCAAAGGATGCATTTGAAATATTAAATAAAAATAAAATTGATATTATACTTCTTGATATATTCATGCCGGATATTGATGGTCTGGATATGCTAGAAAAAGTAAAATCAAAGTGGCCGTCTATAGAAGTAATAATTATCACGGGATACAGCTCCCAGGATGTGGCTATAAAGGCTCTCAGAAGAGGTGCCATAGATTATCTAGAAAAACCCATCAACTATGAGGAACTCACTACCTCTATAGGGCGGGCCATGGAAAAAATAACGGAAAAAGCCGACCTGACCTACAGACACACTATACTTCTAGTAGATGACGACAAAAGTGCAACCAAGAGATTGTCTAGAATACTGACCAAAGAGGGGTACGAGGTCTTTACCGCAAACGATGGCAGAGAGGGTCTCAGGATCATAAACAACAATAAAATCGATATTCTAATAGCAGATATAGAGATGCCTATTATGGGCGGGATAGAGTTGCTGGAAAAGGTTAAAAAATTTCAAAAGGATATAGAGGTTATTGTTATGACAGGATTTGGAGACGAAAGCCTGGCGATAGAAGCCCTCAGAAAAGGTGCTATAAATTACCTCAGAAAACCTATAGATCTAGATGAAGTCCTTATCGCAATAGAACAGGCAGTAGAGAGAATAATTCTCTACAGAAATCAGCTGTACCGTGACAGAGAGCTCAAAATAAACTCCCAGATAGTGTCAAAGATAAACGAGGAGTTAGAAAGAAGAATAGAGGAGAGAACCCTTGAGATAACCCAGGTCCAGAGTCAGTTGTTTCAGACTGCGAAACTAGCCACACTGGGAGAGATGGCCGCGGGACTAGCCCACGAACTGAACCAGCCCCTCGCAGGGATGTCCCTCTGCACCACAAATATGAAAAAATTGAAGCAGAGGGATCTTTTGACGGATTCTGAAATAGATGAAACCATTGAGAATATAGAGGGCCTCATAAAGAGGATGTCAAAAATTATTGTACACATCAGAACCTTTGCCAGGCAGGATCTACAGAAGTTTAAGCCTACAGATATAAATGAAAGTGCGGAAAACGCACTGAATCTTATGGAGGAGCAGCTGAGGCTAAACAATATTGAGATTAAAAGAAATTTTGGTTTTGGTATCCCACAGATAAACGGAGAACCTTATCAGATAGAACAAATAGTAATAAACGCACTGTCAAATGCCAAAGATGCCCTGAACCAGAAGGAGAGTTCTGGTGCAGTGGATATTACAGGGTGGAGAAAGTGCATAGAGATAAAAACATCACTGGTAAATGAGTGGGCATCCATTGATATCATTGACAACGGTATGGGAATGTCCAAAGAAGTAAAAGAAAAAATATTTGAACCATTTTATACTACCAAGGAAGTTGGAAAAGCAACTGGATTAGGATTATCCATCAGTTATGGAATCATAGAGAGTCATAAGGGGCGGATAGACGTATCAACTGAAGAGGGTAAAGGCACAACAATGTCTATCAGATTACCTATAATTACAAGAGAGGAAGGGTATGAAGAATAAAATTCTCATAATTGATGACGAAAAAATGATCAGGGAAGGTCTAAAAAAACTTCTGGTGCTAGATGATTATGAAGTTCTCTTGGGAGAGGATGGAATTCACGGACTTGAAGTGCTAGAGAAAGAGCAAGAAAGTATCCAGGTGGTAATATTAGATGTAAAAATGCCTAGAATGGACGGGATGGAAGTCCTGCAAATAATAAAAAAGAACTATCCTGGTATAGAGGTAATAATAAGTACCGGTCATGGAGCCATCGAGACAGCAATTCAGGCTTTGAGGTTTGGAGCCTTTGATTATACAAATAAGCCTATCGAATATGATGAACTGGCTTTAATAATTTTAAGAGCTCTAGACAAGCAAAAAGTAGTAAAGGAAAAACGTGAGGCTCAAATGGCTCTGAGATTGAGTGAAGAAAAATACCGTACAGTGGTGGAGCAGGCAAATGACGGGATAGCAATTATAAGCCAGGAGATATTTGAGTATGTCAGCCCCCCCCTAGCCAGAATATTGAATTATCAGGTTTCTGAACTAGAGGGGGATTTAGTTGTAAATAATATATGTCCAACGAATATTCCTCTTTTCAAAGACTATGTGGAGAGAGGGTTGACAGGGAAGTCGGAAATTGTATTTCTGAACGGGAAAAAGGAAAAAATATATATAGAGCTGAGCTCGGGTTGCATTGAGTATAGGGGTCAAGAAGCATATTTGGTTATGTTTAGAGACATCACAGAGAGAAAGCAGTCGGAGGAAAAAATAAGATATTTGAGTTTCCATGATGCTTTGACAGGCCTGTATAACAGGGCTTATTTTGAAGAAGAGATGCAAAGACTCGATACCAAAAGGCAACTCCCCATAAGTATTATTATGGGAGATGTAAACGGACTTAAGCTTTCTAATGATGCCTTTGGACACTATACAGGAGACGAATTACTCAAAGCAGCGGCAGAGTGTATAAAAAAATCCTGTCGCAAAGAAGATATCATCTCTCGGTGGGGTGGAGATGAGTTTGTAATTTTACTGCCCACAGTTACAGAAAAAAATGTTCAAAGAGTTTGCGAGAGAATACTCGATGAATGTGAAAAATATGATAAGTTACCCTTTAAAATAAGCATCTCGTTGGGCGAAGCTACGAAAGTCGATGAGTCACAAGATCTTAGAGATGTTCTTAAGGCCGCAGAAGATAAAATGTACAAAAATAAATTGATGTCTGGAAAAAGTATACGAAACTCAATAATAACATCTCTGAAGACAACTCTGTATGAAAATAGTTTTGAAACAGAGGAACACAGCGGAAGGATGGTTCAACTGTGTAAAGATTTTGGTGAATTATTGGGGTTACCTAAGTCTAAGATTGAAGAATTGGTTGTTTTGGCAGCACTACATGATATAGGCAAGGTGGCCATATCTGATGAAATACTCTCTAAGCCTGGAAAATTAACATCAGAAGAGATGGAACAGGTAAAGAAACATTGTGAGATAGGCTACAGAATCGCAAAATCCTGTCCAGAAATATCCCATGTAGCCGAGGGAATACTCAGCCATCATGAACGTTGGGACGGTAATGGATACCCACATAAGCTTAAGGGTGAAAAAATACCATATGAATCTAGAATAATATCTATAATTGACTCTTATGATGTGATGATCAGCGACCGTCCATACAAAAATAGAATGAATCAGGAAGATGCCATAAAAGAGCTTAAACGTTGTGCAGGTGCACAATTTGATGCCTACTTGGTTGATAAGTTTATATTTCTATTAAACCAGTAATTTATATTGGTAAGTTAAAAAGGGATTCCATCTGGAATCCCTTTTTGGGTTTATGGGTATAGTTTGTGAAAGACCCATAGATATCTTTAGTTGGGATTATTTACTATTCATCAGGATGATTTCTGTGGATTTCATCGAACTTATGATGGATTTTGGAAAATGCAGCAAGTATATCGGGGTCAAAATGTTCTGGAGAAGTTCTGCCATCTCCTTCTAATATTATTCTAACTGCCTCCTCGTGAGTGAATGCTTTTTTATATGGTCTTTGACTGACCAATGCATCATAGACATCAGCTAGAGCCATAATTCTACCTGATAATGGGATATCGGTTCCGGCTAGTCCTTCTGGATATCCTGAACCGTCCCACTTTTCATGGTGGGAATATGCGATCTCCTTGGCAAAATACAAAAATGACTTATTTCCAATGAATTTTTCAGACTTTTCAAGGGTTTCCCTGCCGTAAATAGTGTGTTTTTTCATCATCTCAAATTCCTCTTTTGTAAGTCTGCTGGATTTTAAGAGGATGCTGTCAGGTATTCCTACTTTTCCAATGTCATGTAAAGGAGCAGATTTAAATATTAATTCAATATTTTTTGATGTTAGTTCTTCTGAAAATTTTGGATTTTCCTTAAGGGATTCTGCCAGTGTTTCTATATAATGCTGAGTCCTGAAAATATGACTTCCTGTTTCGTTATCTCTAGTTTCGGCTAAGTGGGCAAGACTCCTGATTGTGATATCTTGGGTTAACCTCAGTTCACTGGTTCTGTTAGTTACCATAATTTCCAGATCTTCATTATTTTCTTTCAGTTTTTTATGAAGTAATTTTAACTCCTCATCTCTTATCCTTATTTTTTCAGTCATATTGTTGAATTCCTTGATCACAGGGTAGAATTCTCTCCCTTTGGATCCGATAACATGATGAGTATAGTCTCCTTCGGAAACTGCCTGAGCGGCCTTGTAGAGCTTTGAAGCTGGAATGAAGAGGCTGAAGGTTATAATACCAATAATAATGACTAAAAGTAGTATTACAATTGTGATAGTAGTTTCAAAAAAAGTTTGATTCATATTTGTCATAAGGCCTTTTATGGGGTAGTGTAAATATTTTTGTGTTTTTGAGTCCTTCTCTTGATTACTGAATGATACTGTAGTATCTATGTAATTAAGGG
The DNA here is from genome assembly GCF_963663625.1 of uncultured Ilyobacter sp. Lineage (NCBI taxonomy): Bacteria > Fusobacteriati > Fusobacteriota > Fusobacteriia > Fusobacteriales > Fusobacteriaceae > Ilyobacter > uncultured Ilyobacter sp. Next base: position 439,898 of record NZ_OY760438.1, read on the forward strand.
AGGGATTTTTTTATGGCTAGATTACCGAAGGAACTTGTCAGAGATTTTGTTAGAGAAGGAAACTTTAAATCTATTAAGGATATCGAAGAAGCTTTAAAGGATATTTTTAAAGATACTATCCAGGAAGCTTTAGAAGCCGAAATTAAAGAAGAGCTTGGATATTCCAAGTATGATTTAGCCAATAAATCTACTACTAACTCTAGAAATGGTAAGTACAAGAAAACTGTTAAATCAAGCGCTGGAAACATTGATCTCCTCGTTCCCAGAGACAGAGAAGGTGCATATCAACCTAAGATTGTTGAAAAACATCAAAGGGACATCTCTAAATTGGAGGATAATATTCTATCGCTTTATGGAAAGGGAATGAGTACTAGGGATATCAGCTCTCATGTTCAGGATATATATGGATTTGAAGTATCTGCAGAAAGTGTTAGTAGAATAACTGATAAATTAATTCCTCTTATTCAGGAATGGCAGAGTAGACCTCTTGATCCTGTATATCCATTCATTTTCCTTGATGCAGTCCACTATTCAGTCAAAGAGGAGAATAGAATCCTTAAAAAGGCTGCCTACGTTGTCTTAGGAGTTACTTTAGAGGGAAAAAAAGAAATTTTAGGAATATATATAGGTGAGAATGAGACCTCCAAATTCTGGTTATCAGTAATGACTGATCTTAAAAACAGAGGGGTTAAAGATATTCTCATAGCTTCTGTTGATGGTCTGAATGGATTTGATAATGCTATTCTGAGTGTATTTTCACAGGCTCAGATCCAGAGGTGCATAGTTCACCAAATAAGGAATACGCTAAAATATGTAAGCTACAAAGACAGAAAATCTTTTGCGCATGACTTAAAATCTATTTATACCGCCCCAAGTGAAGAAGCAGGACTAACTGCCCTTAATACTATCAAGGATTCCTGGAAAGCGAAATATCCATACGCTCTAAGGAGCTGGGAAGTGAACTGGAGTCAATTAAGTGCATTCTATGAGTATACAGAAGAAATAAAAAAGGTGATGTATACAACCAATGTGATAGAAAACGTCCATAGGCAATTCAGAAAAGTTACTAAATCCAAGGGGGTATTTCCTACAGATATGTATCTATTGAAGCAGTTATATCTTGTAGTAATTGATTTAGATAAGAAATGGGATAGAAGTTTTAAAAGAGGTTGGGATCAGATTCTTGGACAATTGGCAATTAAATATGAAGACAGACTCTCAGAATATTTATTCTAGAGAGCCTGTTGGTTTATTCAGTAATTAAGTCTTGGAGAATACACAAAAGGTGTTACATTACCTTTTATGGCCCCTATATCTGCTTTTACAGAAATAACACCGGATATATTGTTGGTGTTTATGATGTTGTATCCACTTCCATTAATTGGGATGGCTATCATCAGAATGTTACTTGAGAAATCAGAATTAATGTATTTTAACTTTTGACCATTAAACAGGTCATCTAAATTCTCTGTGTTTGAATTGTACAACTCACTAAAATCTCTGTTTGAAGCTATAATATTTTTTTCTGTATCATAGATTGTAATTTCTTTTATAAAACCACTAGCCCCTATACTCTCTGTCATCCTCTGAAGGTCATAAAACTCCCCGTTTTGGATTAAGATTGAACTTGAGAGGTTCACACTATCTAATATTGCAGAGAGTTCTTTTTCAGTATTAGTTTGAATATAACCATAGAAAAAATTTTTATATAAGTAAGATGTCAAAATACCTAGGCTAGCCATTGTAACAGCTATTCCTAGTATAATTTTTATACATAGTTTTATAAAATTTTTCTTTATTATATTCATTGTATTCACCTTTTGTTATTTTTTTAAAACAGAATATCTTTTAGTTTGATACTTCGTTGATTATTTTTCCTATATAAATATCATTTACGTTAACTGGACTCTTCAGAAGATTGTTTTTCAGAAGAAATTCATTTAGTTCGTTTAATTGTGACTCTAGTATACCAGAGGAAAACATCGTTTTATTGTCGTTGGGAGTGAAGAAATAAAAACTTTCATAAAAATTCTTAAATTCTTCTAGAGAAAGAGTTTCTTTGGAAGCCATCAGTTTATAAGCTTTTTTTGGATTATTTTTGACATACTCCTGTGCTTTGTACCATGCACTTATGAGAACCTCATAATCTTTGGGTCTTTCTTCTAGAGTTTTATTTTTTGCGATAATGGCATCTCTATAACCAGCAAGACTACTTCCAGTTGTCATGGCTACTCGTCCACCCCCATCGGCAGCAGCCTGAGTCATGTAGGGTTCGTAGGTAAAACATGCATCCACTTTGCCTGCGATGAACATTTTCATGGCTTTTTCAGATGTTGTCGGAACAATGGTAACATCTTTATCTGAAATACCTATCTTTTCAAAAGATTTATAAAGTAAAAAATGCTCATCGGTACCTATCTCTACAGCTATTTTTTTTCCTTTCAGTTCCTTTAAATCCTCAATATAGTTTTTTACTACGAGGCCATCTGCGCCATCTATACGGCTACTAGACAGTATTATTTTTGCATCTTCACCTTTATAAGCCTTTTCTATTGTATTCAGATATGTAGAGTGTGCCAGGTCTGTTTTTCCAGCGTAAAGGGAGTTTATAGAGTCTGACCATGTTGAAAATTTTATAATTTCAACGGGAGTATCTCCGAAGTAACCCTGCTTCTCTGCTATGTACCATAATTCACAGGGAGGCCAGTTATTGATAGCTATCCTTATAGGCTCTTTATATGGTCTGCACCCAGTAAATAAAATTATTACAAAACAAAGTAACAGAAAAATTTTTTTCATGATTTTAAATCTCCTTTGAAAATAAAATAAGTATGGAAAGAAATCCATACTCTAAATTTGAGACAAAAAATTATTTCTTTGGCAACTGACTGTCATTTTAAAGACTCTATAGTTTTGCGTCCCATGATTTCCAATGGTTTGCGGTTATTTAGTTTGTATATAATATGTATTTAATAATTGAGTATATCACACTATAATAAAAAAAACTATGATAAAAATTTGCCCCAGTGATGTACCTAAGGTGGCACACTACACTGTATTTAGGTGTTGTTATGTTAAAGAAAAATTTTTAGAATTTTAAGACGAAGATTAACTTTTTTAGCAAAAGGATTTTTTAAAAGATCAAACTATATATCAGAGAATATAATTCTAAATTTGTATAAGTTCAATTATTTTAAAAGGATTTCAATTTTTAATTGGAAGAATGTATGAAATATACTTTTAATTTATAATGTAAGTTTTAAAATTTCTGGTTAGTATAGTTTAGAATGTCATTTCAAGGCTGGGTTTTGGATGAAGTTCATGAAATTAGGCACTCTGAATTTGATGTATCTAATGAAAATCGGTCTATTTTATTGACAATGAAAAATAATGGATATATATTTAAAATGTGCATATGCACTTTTAACTCTGGTGATTGCTTAATTTTTTTACTCATTTATTACAAGGAATTAAAAATTTATAATAAATAGGAGGAGATTTAAATGGGAACAAGAGGCAGAGAGATTGTGGATCTAGATGTAAATGAACTTCTGAAACTATTGAACAGCGCCTATGCAGATGAATGGCTTGCATATTATCAGTATTGGATAGGAGCTCAGGTTGTAAAGGGACCTATGAGAGAAGCTACAGTTGCAGAGCTGTTGCAGCACGCTACCGAAGAATTTACTCATGCACAGTGGGTCAGTGACAGGATAATCCAGCTGGGTGGAACTCCACCAATTTCTTTTGAAGAGATACTAGAGAAGACTCATTGTGGCTATGATGCCCCTGCTGATCCATATGTAGAAGAAATATTGAAACAGAATATCAAAGGGGAACAGTGTGCAATAAGTGTATATAAAAATATAATGGATGTTACAAAAGATAAAGATATGGTGACTTATAACATGGCTCTTAAAATACTTGAACAGGAAGAGGAGCACGAAGAAGATCTTCAGGCTATTTTCGAAGATATTGAAATCATGAGAGAAAGATTTAAAGGCTAATTTTTTTAGATCAAATTACCAAAAGTAATTTTAAAGGAGCTTATTTTATAAGCTCCTTTTTAAATATTTATTTTTAAATTAAACTAAGTTGCTACCTTTATTCGAATATAAAGTATTGAATTTACACAGTGTTACTTTTCTCTTGAAAGAAAAGTAACCAAAAGTTCAAGAATTTTCAAACGTCTAGGAAGTAAATGTTTCTATTATCGCCTTTGTAAGCTACAGTCCTCGGTTCCCTGCTCATCCACTGGATAAGGTGTTTCATAGTCGCTACCGCTCCTTGAACTCCCTTAACTTATTCTGTAGGACGGCTGAGTGCAGGTTCTTTCCTGTATAAGCCCTGCGACTTGAAAATTCACTAAGAGACCTTAAGGAATATAAGACTGCACTAAGTAAAAAGCATGTGCGTAGTTACTATTTCATTTGTAGTGTTTTAAATGTTTTTAATTACCCTTTAAAAAATTCCGTTAAGAAATCACCTTTTCTGAAATCCACTTTCCTTGATATAAGGAGGTTTACCGACTATATTTCAAGTGAAAGTTAGTTCAGAAATGATTTTAGGAATCTTTTTAGGGGTGTCTTTTCTTTGGTCACTTTCTTTGGACAAGCAAAGAAAGTGACAGAAGCCTTTGGAGAAATTCAGTAACTTATAAGAAGTTCTTTCAAGTAGCAATTTAAGTCAAATTAATATTTTTTTAGAAAGTAATCTTATTTTTAAATGTTATGATATCAGTTTTCTAATTTGAATCTGAAAGTCTTAAAGAGGTACATTTTTACATTTCTATCCCCTACTCTTACCGGTGTGAGCCTCCAGTTTTTGAGAGTTTTTCTCACTTCGTCGGTAAATCCAAATTTATCTTTCTGATTATAAAACTTAATCTCCTCTACACTCCCGTTTTCACCCACCAGCATCCTCACCTTCACAAGAATCTCACCGTCAAATCCAAGTTTTTTGGCAATTGCCGGATAATCTGGGTCGGGACTCGATATAAAACCATATTTTAGTCCAGCAACCCCTTGGTTTTTTGCCACTATACTCCCATCTGAAAGCTTGTCAAACCCCACGCCTATTCCGTCGTCGGATTCGGTTATTCTGTTCTCATTTTTTCCTGTGGTGCCCTCCTTTGTCTCGCCCTTATCTGAATTGCCATGAGGTTTTCCATGAGACGATTCATTGATCTTCTGGGTCTTACTAGAAGGTTCGGAGATATTTTTTTTATCTTTTGTCTGTTCTAGCGGGTTCTTTTTATGCTCAGCGATTTTTTCCGGATTTTTGACCGTTTCTTTGTTTTTTTGTACAAAGGTCTCTTTTGGAACAGTATTGTCTGTATTTCCTTTTTTTATGTTTTGGACAGATTTTTTACTACCTGTGGATGGATTCCGTTTGCTGAGAGTGTTAACTATGCTTACGGCAACCCGAGTCCCCACAGGTTCTAATTTTAATTTATTTGAATTCATAAGTACGATTGAGTACAAAAGTGCTGTGTGCAAAAAGACTGAAATCACCAAACTCTTCATTAAAATTTTACTCCTCTATTTAAAAAAGTTTTTCTACTGTGCAGATTCTCCATAGAAAATTATAGCACCATAGATATAGAAACTAAAAGAATTTTTATTGAATGTATTTTATGACAATATATTCATTTTTTATATAAACATGTTGTTTATACCTAAAATATTAGGGTTTTCATCTAAAAAAAATGTCTGATTTAAATTGGGATATGACTTATTTGTTGACAATTATATATTATTTTTGTAAACTCTTCACAAAAGAATAGATATATCTTTGGTTCAATTTAATTTGATTAAAAGGGAAGAGGGGTGAAAATCCTCCGCGGTCCCGCCACTGTAAAGCCGATGAAAACGAGGATACCACTGGATTTTTCCGGGAAGGTTCGTAAGTAGTGTGAAGCTTAAGCCAGGAGACCTGCCGAGATATTATTTGTACTGACCTGCGAGGACGGGAGAGTGTATAGAGGACATCTAATTTTTATATGCTCTTTATATCATCTCTTGAAACAGGCTTAGCTATTTCAGGGGATTTTTTTATTTATCTGATTTAAAAAGGGAGAGAGTTTATATGAAGAAAAAAATGTTATTGGGAGCTTTTCTGATCTGTGCTGCAGCTGCAATGGGAGCAGAAGAGGATTTTTTTCAGGAGGAAAGTATAGTAACCACAAGACTGGAAGAGAGTGTTATAACTTCAGAAAGATTTGAAACTACAGCGAGAAATACACCCAAAAATACCACTATTATTACCAGAAAAGATATCGAGAAAAAAGGTGCAAAAGATGTTGTTGAAGCTTTGAAAGGAGTACCTGGAATCAATGCCAAAAATGGTTTCGGAAGTGGTTCTGTGGATATTCGAGGTCAGGGTGACACTCAGATTTCTAATATATTGATTCTTGTAGATGGGGTCCCACAAAATTCTTTAGATTTGTCAGGATCAAGAATAAAAAATATAGCAATACAAAATGTTGAGAGAATTGAGGTTATTCCTTCAGGTGGAACTGTTCTTTACGGTGATGGTGCCGTAGGTGGAGTTGTAAATATTATTACACGTTCAAAGGTTTCAAATGAAGGTTATGGTAGTGTGTCTATGGAATCAGGATCAGATGGGATGTTTAATTACGGAGCTTCTTACTCAGGAAAAACTTCTGATAATCTCATGATTAATTTAAGTTATTTTGATAATAATAAAGACGGTTATAGGGAAAACGGAGACTATGATACAAAAAACTTTGAAGTTGGAGGGAAATATCTTATATCAGAAACTGAAAGTATTTTATTTAAATATGCAAGGAATGAAGAGGACTATGGCATGCCAGGGTCCCTGACCAAAGCAGAGGTGGATATAGACAGGACACAGGCCGACAGTTCGGTAGAATACGGGACAAATGATGTAGATTCTTATACTCTGTCTGGTAATAAAGCTATAACCGACAACTTAGAATTTCTTATGGATTTCAACTATAAAGAAGGAGATTCATATTTTAAAAATGATGGAGGTATATATACTTACGATAGAACAGACGACACAAAACAGCTTACAGTTAAGCCTATGTTGAAATTCACCTATGCTGAAGACAGTTATCTAATTGGTGGATTTAGTTATTTAAATGGAGAAACTGTAACTGAGTATCCTGATTTTAATTTAAGCAGTAAATATGAAAAAGAAGCCAAAGGGTATTTTTTATTGAACAAATACACATGGAATAAGTTTCAGTTTACCCAGGGCTATAGGCATGAAGATACTGAATATGAATTTTCAGATGGTGCAGAATTTTTAAACGACAAAGATTATAACAACAGAGCAGCTGAATTGGCTGTAAATTATCTTTATTCTAATACAGGAAGTACATTTATAAGTTTTAATAAGGGATTTAGAACTGCTAAAACAGATGAACTTTATAGTGAATCAGCAGATAATATTTTAGACCCTCAAACATTTGAAACAATTGAATTTGGAGTAAAAGATTATATCTTTAATTCTTATATAAGCACCAGTATATTTAAAACTCTAACTGAAAATGAAATTTTTTATAACAAGCAAAATCCTTTAGGAAGTCAAAATGAAAATATAGATGGTGAAACTGAAAGAGTAGGTTTAGAAATTTTTGCCGAGCAATATTTGGGTAAATTTACTTTAAGAGAATCATTTACTTATATAGATCATGAAATTAAAGACGGAGTATACAAAGGAAAGGAAATTCCAGGAGTTTCTTCACATCAATATTCAATCGGTGGAACTTATGATTATAACAGCAATCTTTCCTTTAATACAGATCTGAACTATTATGGTAGTGCTTATGCTTCAGCTGACTTTGATAATAGTGTAGGCAAACTAGATTCTTATATAACAGTTGATTTTAAGGTTAGTTATGACTTTAAAAATGGTTTATTTCTTTATGGTGGGATAGATAATATATTTGGTGAAGAGTATTATGAATATGTCGGTTATACTACTGCTTCAGGATATACAGATAACAAAAGTTACTACCCTGCTGCGGAAAGAACCTATTATGTGGGAGCAAAATACAACTTCTAAATTTACGATTTCACTATGCCCGGCTGTGCCGGGCATAGCCCTTTAAAAGAGGTAAAAAATTTCAGTAATTCTTGTCTAAAAATATATTGATTTGTTTTAAAATCTTTTTTCTGATAAAATTTAAGAGTTGAATAATTTAGCTTATTGACAGTTTTTTAAAACCAGAAAGGAGTAATAATGCATTGTTTACCGGATATTTGCTATAAAAGTAAAATTTGTGATTTGACAAATGAAATAGATATACTTTCCTCCTTTGCAGGTCAGGCTTCAGGCCAGTGTGAGAACCAAGAGATGAAGGAAGACCTCCTAAAAGTATTAAACCTGACTTACAAGCTTATGGGTAAGCTCAGGGACAACTGTGACTTTTTAACCGAGGATAAAATGATCATGGAAGATATTGAAAAAAAGTATGATAAAAAAGGACGAGAAATAAGAAAGCATATTTTTGTTCTTCCCCAGGGAAGCTTTTTATCCAGCACACTCCATATATGCAGAGCATTTTCAAAAAAAATCTCCAGGATGTATTATAAGGCAAAGAGCGAGATCACCTTTGACACCTGTGAAATAGAGGAAGCTATAAACATGATGAGTGATATATTTTACAATATGGCCCTGTGTGCAAACCACAGAGAGGGTAAAGATGAGATCCCTGTGGTTTTGAATCCCAATAAAAAATAACTCAAATAATCAATAAATAATTTTAATTAAGTTGAAGCAGGAGAGAAAATGTATTGTTTCCCAGATTTATGCTACAAATCAGAAATATGCGACCTCACAGATGAACTGGATATTCTGGCATCTTTTATCGGCTGGAGCTCAAGCATGTCTAAAGGAGAGATTCAACATGATCTTATGGAACTTCTCCTCATCACATATATGGCAATAGACGTACTGAGGGACCAGGGAGATCTCCAAAGTTTTCAGATATCCCTTATAAATGAAATCAAAAAAAAATATAGTCAGCTTAACGGCGGAAAGCATAATAAAACCATATATGAAAAAGATTTTCATATTTTTATCTGTTCAATTGATCTGTGCCGGTCCTATTCGAAAAAGATAAAAACCCTGTATTATAATATTTTCAGTGGAAATTACTCTGAAAATCAGGAACTGCAGAAATTTTTACATTCTCTGCCGGATGTTTTTGACCTGATTGCAGCTTACCTGAAAAATTACAAATTAAATGTTTAAAAGGCGGATAATTTTATGAAACTGCTTAGTTTTATACCATCAGATAAAAATATGGATTTTTTTCAAAATGAGCTCAGCAAATATGTCTCTGATCTAGGATTTGACGGAATCGAAACAATGACGGGGGGGTATTATCCAATGTCTTTGTTTGAGTCACTCAATGTCAAGGGCATGCATTTGATGTATTTTCCCACATGGCTTGAATTTTGGAAGGGAGAAAGAGAGACCCTTATAGAGGATTTTGTCGATGAAGAGGGGATAAAAGGATATTTTGGAGGTCTCAGCCGAGAGGCGATGGTGGATTACTACAGAGAAGAGTTTGAAAGAGCAAAAGAACTAGGAGTTGAATACATGGTTTTTCACGTGTCCCACGTAAGACCTAGAGATATTTTTACCTATGAATTTGATTATTCAAATACAGAAGTTCTGAATGCTGCTGCCGAGCTTATAAACGAGGTGTTTATAGGAGAGGGACCTCTTCTACTTTTTGAAAATCTCTGGTGGCCGGGTCTGAATCTAGAATCTGTTGAGGAAACCGAAGGTTTCCTGGATTCTATAAACTACAAAAATAAGGGGCTCCTTTTGGATATATCCCATCTCATATGTTCAGAAAAAAATATCAAAAGCACAGAATCTGGAGTGGGTTTTTTAAAGGGGAAAATAAACTCCTTAGGACAACTGAAAAGTCAGATAAAGGGCATCCACCTTAATTTTTCATCATCAGGGGAGTATCTAGAAGAAGACTTTTCAGAGATTTTGGAAAAATGGGAAAAATCAGGACGGATAGAAAGATATCATATAGAGGTCTCCCATGTAAAAAAAATCGACACTCACCACCCTTTTGAATCTCATGAAATAATGGATATTTTAAAGGAGATACCTTATGAATATCTGGTATTTGAGCTTGCTTACGGGAGTATAGAGGAACTCACTGAAAAAATAATAAAACAAATGAAATATTTAACCCAGCCGACATAAATACCGGCTGGGTTAATTTTTAACAAAAATACATTTGCATAATAAACGCGATATTGAAGTTGGAATTGACGACAAAAAAAGTTGATTTTTTCAAATAAAAAAATAAAAAACAGTAATCCGGTCTGTTCTTTTTTAATGCAATTGCATAAAAAATCATAGAAAATAAATTATTTTTATTAAAGTAACCTTTAAAACTCATCTTGATCTAAATACCAATTTCATTGGTCTAAATCATATAAAAAAAACAACAACTGAAAATGCATATATAATATATATGTTAAAAATTGATCGTATGCTTGCAAAGATGCAACTTCATATAGTATACTGAACATATGTTAAATTTACAGATCGAAAAAATCTGATACAGAACATAAAGTTGTCAAAAAATTACAGAATCTGAAACTTAGATTTTAAATTCAAAATTAATTTTTTTTTTAACATAAAATTATTAAAACGGGAGGAAATTATGCTTATTTACAAATTTGACATGATGCAAACACTAACTTTAGCGGCAATCGTCCTATTAGTTGGTAGAGCGATCAAACACAGAGTTCCATTTTTTGAGAAGTTCTTTATACCTTCTCCAGTAATAGGAGGTGTACTTTATTCAATAATCACATTGATAGGACACTCAACACAAACTTTTGAATTCACTTATGACGGTGCGTTAAAAACATTATTCATGATCGCGTTCTTTACAACTATTGGATTTGCAGCAAGTTTTAAACTGCTGAAAAAAGGTGGAATTCAAGTTGGTATTTTCTTAGCGCTAGCTACAGTACTAGTTATACTTCAAAATGTTGCCGGTATCTCTATGGCTAAGGCATTCGGACTTCATCCGCTAATGGGGCTGGCAGTTGGATCAGTTCCGCTTACAGGAGGACACGGTACTTCTGGAGCGTTCGGACCTATTCTTGAGGCTGCCGGAGCAGACGGTGCTCTAGCTGTTGCAATCGCATCTGCTACATTTGGACTAGTTGCAGGATGTATGATAGGTGGACCAATAGGAAAAAGGTTGATGAATAAATTCAATCTTAAACCAACTGATACTGATCAAGGTGCTCAACATGTAGAAAGTATAGATACTGTACATGAAACTATAACAGAAACAACAATAATGAATACAGTTTACTTAATCACACTATGTATGGGATTTGGTACACTGGTAGGAATGATTTTTAAAAAAGCTGGAATCGTATTGCCGTCTTATATCGGACCAATGCTTGTTGCAGCTATTATCAGAAACATATACGATGCAAAAGGTCTTAACTTACATCACAAAAGTGTGGACGCTATCGGAAACATCTCTCTGTCACTGTTCCTAGCAATGGCACTTATGACAATGAGACTATGGGATCTAGCTGCGCTAGCTATACCTTTGGTTGTAATGCTTGTTGTTCAAACTTTAATAATGGCTACATTCGCTTACTTCGTAACATATAACATTATGGGTAGAGACTATGATGGAGCTGTTATGGCATGTGGACACTGTGGCTTTGGAATGGGAGCGACTCCAAATGCGATGGCAAATATGGAATCATTCACAGCCGCTAACTATCCTTCTGCAAAATCGTTCTTCGTACTTCCACTTGTTGGAGCACTATTTATAGATTTCTTTAATGCATCAATAATTACATTCTTCGTAGGAATGTTCGGAAACTAATATTAACAAATAAAAACCAGGGATCTTCTTAATTATAAGATTCCTGGTTTTTTCTGCATTATATTAAAAAACATACAAATAACTGTGAATTATTGATTAGAAGAAAAAATATTAAATGTGAGCCCGATAGTGTAGGAAATATTTGTGTGTTTTTTAGTCCTTTTATTGATTACTAAATGAAACTGTTCTACCTATTATATAATCTTTTGAAAAACTGTAGTTAAAGGCTGTTTGCTAATTATCATTAAAAATATTCATGAGGCGTGGTACGCCTTCCTTTATCGCTCTAGCTCCTGGAAGGACGAAAACATGCTCTTCTATTTCATAAATCTTGTCTTTTTTTACTGCTGAAAGAGGCTTATATTCGTGAGATTTTTTTATTATGTTCACATTGTTTCTTCCACCTATAATGTAGTTCGGATCATTTACAATAAGTTCTTCTAGACTATATTTCCATCCATTTTTGTTACCGGCTATATTTATTCCTCCTGAAATTTTTATGAGATCGTCTATAAATGTGTTTTTACCTGCAGTATACTCACCGTTTCCAGCTCCTACAACGAAATAAACTTTGGGTTTCTTTTGTATATTTTTATTTTTATACAGATAAGATGCAACCCTGCTTTTTAAATCTGCAGAAACGATGACTCCCCTCTCAGGAACTCCTATAACTCTGCTTATCTCTATATATTCTTTATACATTTCCTCTACACTTTTAGGGGTCTGATAGACCAGATATTTTATTCCGATAGATTTCAATTTTTTTACAAAACTTTGATTGTAATGAGATTCCATTAGGACTATCTGTGGTTTTTTAGACATTACTTTTTCGAGGTTTGGTTCCATGAGAGACCCCATTGATTCTATTTTTGATGCCTCTTTTGGGTATTTGCAGAAGGATGTCCTTCCTACCAGCGCATCTTCCATTTTAAGGTCATATATTTTTTCTGTTACTCCTGGAGAAAGAGATATAATCCTTTTTAGTTTTCCACTGTTTTTCAAATCTGCATTCTTTAATCCATCTATAAAAAATGAGTTATAGTATTTTTGTCCGTTTTTTTTGAAAATTATTTTTTGGAAACTCATTTTTACTCCATCAGATTCTACATAGTCATCTTCTAGACGGAATTTATGGCTTTGAATCTTTAAAAGTCCGCCTGTTTCATCAAACCCCTTATTTTCTATTTCACTTTTTGAATAATAATTTACTCCCTGGACACTTATAGAAGAGTAACTAGATATAGATATAAAAGCAAACAAAATAAATATTAAATTTAAAGTTATATTTTTCATAAAATAAAGTCTCCTAGTATGATTTCATTGTATTTATTATAACATATTTTTTATTCTTAGCGGCAAAAAAAAAAGAGAGCCTCATGCCTGAGCTCTCCATTGTCAATAGTATAAAAAACTTAACTTTCACTTGAAATATAGTCGGCAAAGCCTCTTTATTTTTTTTTGTGTCCTATGTGACCAAAAGATTTTTTTTATTCGTTTTAATTTTTCTGTCTTTTATTGATTTTCATTTGTAGTGAAATCTTTTGACTCTAATATTCTTATAAATTCAGTAACTTATAAGAATTTCTTTCAAGTAGCAACTTGAATTAAATATCATTTTCTTCAAATGTTGAAAAATGTATAAATTAAATTTTACTTTTGATAAATTCACTATCTTTCATTAGCTTTTTTTCTCTTTCTTTTTCCTTTTCGAGAGCTTTATCCAAAATAAAATCAACTAGTTCTCTGTCTCTTGTATAGTAGTTTATTTGGAACTCGATGTCCCTTTTTAATATGAGGTCTATTCTTGTATCCTTTATATACCATGTTAGTATTTTCTTTTCTGCAGAGTTTTCCCTGCCATTTTCAAAGAGGAAAGAACTACTTTTATAAACACCTTGTGGATATCCGTATTTATCTTCTAGAATTTTTTTCATTTTATTGTAGTTCTCGAGGTCACCATTTTTTATTTTTTGGGAGTAATTCCCCTGGATAAGCTTATCTTCCAAAAGAACATATTGTACGTTGAATTCCCCTGCAGATTTTAGAGAGTCCTCAAAGGTATAGATATCGAGATTCCAAATATACTTCCCTTGGGTTTGGACTTCCTCCGATTTGATGAATTTTCTGTTGTTCTCTGCCTTTTTTATCTCTGCAAGATTGGCCCCCCACTCTACAAGGCGAAAACCTTCTCCAAATAATGAGACAGATGTAAATAAAGCTGCTATCAATACGAATTTTTTCATATTCTACCTCCATTAATTTTAGAATATTTCCAGCATTCCAATTGACGGCACGGAATTTTTACTGGCACTCTAGACATGAGAATGCTAATATTTACTGAATACACCATTTTGTTTTATTTGTCAAGTGTTTGGATTAAAATACTGAATTTACAGAATTACTTTATAACTCTACTTTTAGAAATTTGATATATTAATTCGCGCAAGAGTCCAAACTGGATAAGGGGCAATAAAGGGGATAATAAAGATATGAAAAAATTAACACTTCAAATGGTAGCTTTGATTTCTTCGTAAAGTATACTTTTTGAGGAAAGTTTGATAAAATATTCTCTTTGTTTTTTCTTTTACTATATGAAATTGGAATTAATAAAATTTGTCATTTATAAAAAAAGGAAAATACATAAAAAGTAGAATAGCACTTTATAATATATCAAGTGAATTATTTGGCAAACTAATGGAAACGTTAGGACGCAAAGCTATAGGACCTTTAAAATGGTAGCCAGTTGCAGAAGAAAGATTTTTCTATTTTTTGCATAGCTTATCTAGCTATGCTTTTTTATTTCTACATTGTTAGATAATTCTCTAAACTATAAGACTGTAACTCTACTCATCTTATATTTAAAGAATATTCAAATAATAGGTTAAATAAAGTAATGCATTTGACTTGACACTCCACTTTGCATTTTAGAGAATTTTTTTCTTCATACATAACATACGTAATATAATAAAAAAAGGAGGTATCAATGGTTTTAAACATCAATTTTCCAAGATATTTTATTAGTGAGGTAAAAATTTTATATTTAATAAAAAACAGTAAACTATTATTAAAAGGATACGGATGCCACAATCCAAACTCGGAGAAATGTAGAAACTGCTCATTACAAAGTTTTAAAAAGGGAAGTCTTTTAGATATTGATATTAATGAAGTTAAAAAGAATAAAAGCATTGATTGTGCTGAAATGTCAAATCTTTTCTTTTCACTAAAATTTGAAGTTGAAAACATAGATGGAATTAGACTATCTTGAAAATGGTGCTTGTGCACCTGAATAGTATGGAATAAGTTAGATAGCTTTCTTAAGATGATATTAAATTTACACTAAATTCGGAATAATCTCTCAATTTTTGTGTAAACTCTCAATTTCTTAATGTAGAATCTGAATGATATGGGGAGTAATAGCTATAAATTGCTATTGCTCCTTCTTTTTTAGCTTAATCTTAAAATACGTATGTGTAAAAGAAAGAGCATGAGGTTACCCTCTTTTCAATAAGGATATGTTTGATGGGAGCCTATCTGCAAAATGAATTTGCAGTTGTGAATGGATAATTCTCAATTCTCTGCGGTTTCCTGTATACTTCTTTATAATGTCTATCATTGCCAGGCAGAGAAGCTTTAAAAGGCTATCATCGGTATGGAAAACAGACTTGTTTTTGGTTGCTTTTCTTAGCTGTCTATTAAAAAGTTTCTATTGAATTAGTGGTGTAAATCAGTGTCCTAATTTTCTGGGATATTTAAAATAATTTGCCAGGTTAGATCAGTTAGATCTCTAGTAAACAGCTATTTTAGTGTATTTCTTCTTCCATTTCTCTTCAAAACTATCCAACTGAAAAGTGCTGTTTCTTCAGTGTTAACTTGGTAGACTCTCTTTAAATCAGACATTAGGGATTTAATATCCTTAAAGGAAACGTATCTTGTGGTATTTATGATCTGGTGGATGATACAATGTTGAATTTCTGTTTTAGGAAAAGCTGAAGCGATAGCGCTGGAAAAGCACGTAAGTCCATCAACGCATGCAATTAATTATATACTTCAAGAAGTATAAAGAACGACGGATCGAACTTACAGAACAAAAGGAGGCTGTTTTTCGACATCTCAATGTTTATTTTTATTTGTGATATGCATATCGGAGTGCACTTTGATTTTGTTTAATATTTGTGGTATAACTGTTGCTCCCATTACAAGGACCATTCCTAAAAACTTAGTTTTACTTAGTTTTTCCCCGTATATAAGATAGGCGGTAACAGCCACGATGATTACCTCAAAATTTGCGGTTATGCTTATTTTGAATGCCTCTATATATCTAGTTGCATTTAAAAAGCATAAATGGGATACAAGGGTAGGAAAAAATCCGAGCAAGACTCCCATGAAAATTGTAAAATTATTGATTTTGAATATTTCAATTATCCTGGTTAAATCCGCAAAAAAAGAAAGTGTTATAGTTCCAGACAAAAAGCTATAGAACATAATTGTGAGGAAATGGTATTTGTCAAAGACTTTTTTATTAAAAACCGGCAGGATTCCATAGGTGGCACCTGCTGCTATTCCCATGAAAACTCCGAGGGTATCTATTCTTACCTCACTGAAGCTCCCTCCGGTTACGACAAAAAAACATCCTGTAAATGCCATGATCATTGCGAGAAATTTTTCTTTGGTAAATCTGTCTCCAAGCAGGATCCTGGAAAAAATAAGGGCGAAGGACGGGGCCGTATAAAGGAGTATGACCCCTGTGGTCATTCCTGTTTTTATTATCGCCGAAAAATAAAATATATTAAAAAAACCCTGGTTTATGAGCCCGATCAAAGAACAGCTTATAAATCCTTTTTTATCAATTACTGTTTTTTTTCTGTCTCTAAAAAAAATGAAAATGGAAAGTATGGAAAGTCCGAAAAAACTTCTCAAAAATGCTATATCATATACTGCAAACCCTTTATTTTCCATGTATTTTACAAGTATTCCCAGCGTCCCCCAAAAGAAAGCTGCTAAAAAAACTAGAATATAACCTTTACTATTTTCAATAAAATCCATAACAGCCTCCAAAATATAATAGGACAGTAATTAAAATCTTCAAGAAAAATCGATCGTAAAAACGGCTTTAAGCTATAGACTCTCTTTCTTTTGAAGTTTTTATTCGGCGAAAAATTTGATTGCTTTAGTTATTTCAAGGTGTTTACATCTTATGATGATTTTCATAAAATCACTTCCCTTCCATAATAAAACTCTTTCTAGTATTAAAACTATAGCACTTATAATATCAAAAGACAATAATTCGAAAGAAAATAGCCCTACAACTAAACTTCATAATTTAGTTGGTCTTGGTGATATTATAAATTTTGGACAATCTACTTTCGTTTGATATGATAAATATTAAATAGAAAATAGGAGGTCTGCATGGCAGGGGAAAAGCATAGTAACGAAATTAAAGAAATGATGGTTAGGCTTTACAACGGGGGAAAAGGTAAGAAGCTTAAGGGGCAATAGAGCTTTATCTGTAGAAAAATTAGAAGAACTCTACGAAGAATTTAGATTTCTTGATTAAATTTGCACAGGTCGAGTTTATAAGTGTAAGCTTGAATTAATTATATCAATGAAACAGATTATAATTGATTGGACAGATATTTTCACGTGATGTACAATTAAGATGTGAATTATAAATTAGATTAAATTATAAGAGGCCAGAAGATAAATCTGAAACCAATGAAGTTTTCGGAGGTAAATAATGAAAGGAATTATACTTGCAGGAGGGGTGGGAACAAGACTCTACCCGGTAACCAAATCAATATCAAAACAGATAATACCTGTCTATGACAAACCCATGATCTATTACCCCCTGTCGGTACTTATGCTGGCGGGGATAAGAGAAATACTTATCATCTCAACCAACCGGGATCTTCCTATGTTTAAAGAGTTACTAGGAGACGGAGTTAATTATGGACTGGACATATTATACGGTGTGCAGAGCGAGCCCAATGGTTTGGCAGAAGCCTTTATAATCGGGGAAAAGTTCATAGGAAGTGACTCATGTGCACTTGTTCTCGGGGACAACATATTTTACGGCCACGGTCTGACTGGCATGGTGAGGGCAGCAGCTTCCATAAACTCCGGAGCTATTATTTTTGGGTATTATCTGGATGACCCAAAATCCTTCGGTGTCGTAGAATTTGATGAAAACGGGAAAGCAGTCTCAATAGAAGAAAAACCAGAAAATCCGAGATCAAGTTATGCAGTACCAGGGCTTTATTTTTATGACAACACGGTGGTGGAAAAAGCCAAGCAGGTGAAGCCTTCTGAAAGAGGAGAGCTAGAAATAACAGAGCTGAATAAAATTTATCTCGATGCTGGAGAACTGAAGGTGTCAAATATGGGGAGGGGAATGGCATGGCTCGATACAGGAACTCACGATGCCCTGCTAGATGCTTCCAACTTTGTAAAAACTATCCAAACCAGACAGGGGGTAATGGTTGCCTGCTTAGAAGAGATCGCATACAACAACGGGTGGATAACAAAAGAGCAGATAGAAGACCAGATAAAGCCCCTCATGAAGTCGCATTATGGAGAATATCTAATGAAACTTATAAAAGATACATCAGGTAGAAACGAGGATTAAAGATGGCAGAATTTAAAAAAACAGAAACGGGAATAAAAGATTTGGTAATAATAGACCCAGCTGTGTGCATTGATCAAAGAGGTTTTTTTATGGAAACCTACAGTAAGAGAGAGTTTGAAAAAATAGGTATCAGTACGGAGTTTGTTCAGGACAATCACTCTAGATCAAAAAAAGGTGTTTTGAGGGGACTTCATTTTCAGACGAAACATCAGCAAGGGAAGCTCATAAGAGTAACTAGGGGCAGCATATGGGATGTGGCTGTTGATCTGAGAAAAGGGAGTCAGACTTTTGGAAGATGGTATGGTCTTGTGCTAAGTGAGGAAAACAGAAAGATGATTTATATTCCTAAAGGTTTTGCACATGGATTTCTAAGCCTAGAAGATAACACAGAGATACAATATAAATGTACAGATTTTTATTATCCTGAGTACGATGCAGGTATAAGCTGGGATGATCCCGACATAGATATAAAATGGCCTTTTGAAGAATTTGAGCTTGCGAAGGAGAAGATTGTCTTCTCTCTGAAAGATAGAGGACAGCCCAGCCTTAAGGAATATTTGGGAGAAATAAAATGATTCTTTTGACAGGTGCAAATGGCCAGCTAGGGAGGGAGTTTCAGAAGCTGTTCAAAAGAAAAGGTGTGAGATATATTGGCCTAGGTCGTGAGGAACTTGATATTACAGATATGGATGCTGTAAAAAATTTCCTTAAAGAGAAAAATATAGACTATATAATAAACTGTGCTGCCTACAATGATGTGGACAAGGCTGAGGGAGAGCAAAAAAAATGTTTTGCATTAAACTGTTATGCACCTGAAAATATGGCTCTGGAATCTAAAAAAATTGGAACAGTTTTTGTAACTTATTCCACAGATTTTGTCTTTGACGGATTAAAAAATGAACCCTATACAGAATCTGACCTTCCTAATCCACTAAATGCCTACGCCTGTTCAAAGTCGGAAGGGGAGAGCCGTGTCCTAGCGGCTTATGACAGAAGTTTTGTCATAAGGACCTCATGGGTCTTTGGCATGGGGAATGATAATTTTGTTAAACGGGTGATCAAATGGTCAAAAAACAGCGAAAAACTCAATATTGTAGATGATCAGGTGTCGGCACCCACATACTCAAAGGATCTGGCAGAATATTCATGGAAACTAATAAATACAGAAAGGTTTGGTCTGTATCATCTTTCAAACAGCGGTGCAGCTAGCAAGTATGATGTTGCGAAATATGTGTTGGAGAAAATAGAGTGGAAGGGGAGACTGGTCAGGGCAAAGACAGCTGAATTCGGACTCCCTGCCAAAAGATCTCCTTATTCCAAGCTCAGTAGTGAAAAGGCAGAAAAGGTTATAGGTGAAAAAATGCCTCACTGGAAAAACGGTATAGATAGATTTTTTGAGGAAATGGAGGAAGGAAATTTTTGAAAACTTATTTGATTACTGGAGGAGCCGGATTTATAGGAGCGAACTTTGTAAAATATATGCTTAAAAAATATGAAAAAATAAATTTGGTGATTTTGGATAAGCTGACTTATGCCGGGAACGTTGAAAATATAAGAGAGGAGTTGGAGGACAGCAGAGTTAGTTTTGTTAAGGGTGATATATGCAACCGTGATCTGGTGGAGAAGATATTTCAAAGGCAGAATTTCGATTATGTGGTTAATTTTGCAGCAGAATCTCATGTGGACAGGAGCATAAAAAATCCCGGGATATTTCTGAGGACGAATATTATAGGCACCCAAGTTTTATTGGATGTATCTAAGGCTCAATGGATAATGGGAACAGATGAAAAGGGATATCCTGTATATAAGGAGGGGAAAAAGTTTCTGCAGGTTTCCACAGATGAAGTCTACGGCGACTTGGTGCTAGACTATCCAGACGGAAAAGAGTTAGAGGTCCAAAGTGAAGAGTTGAAGGAAATTTTGAAAAAAAGAAACGTAAAACCTAAGACATTCGGGGAAAGTTTTTTCACTGAAGATACTCCCTTAAATCCTAGAAGTCCTTATGCCACATCTAAAGCTGCTGCGGATATGCTTGTGAGAGCCTACTCAGAAACATACCATATGCCGATAAATATAACCAGGTGCTCAAATAATTACGGGCCCTACCAGTTCCCAGAAAAGCTCATCCCTTTGATTATAAAAAATATACTAGATGGGAAAAAACTTCCTGTGTACGGAGACGGAAGACAGGTGAGGGACTGGCTCTATGTGGAGGACCACTGTAAGGGGATAGATATGGTGATAAATAAGGGCAGGCTGGGTGAAGTCTATAATATAGGGGGGTTCAACGAGGAGCAAAATATAACTATAGTTAAATTGATAATAGATGAATTGTCTCAAATAGTGAGAGATGAGCCGAGATATCTGGGTGCACTGAAGATAGACTTAGAAGCCATTAACTATGGTTTGATAACATTTGTAAAGGACAGGCTAGGACATGATGTAAGATATGCCATAGATCCCACCAAAACAATCAGAGAGCTCAGATTTTATTCTGAAATATCCTTTACAGATAGGATAGAAAAAACCATAAGATGGTATCTTGAAAATCAAGAATGGGTTGAATACGTAGTGTCGGGGGATTATCAAAAGTATTATAGTGAGATGTATGGTAATATATAAAATAGATTGAATTTTTAACCATTGTTTATAAATTGTGTTATTTCATTATTAAGAGATCTTCTTATCCTTTTAAAAGCTCTGATTTTGTTGTATAATGCCTTGAAAATTATATTTTAAATACGTGGGAGGGCAAAGATGTTGTTTGGAGATAGATTCAGAATAAATATAACAGAAAATTCTGCTGGGGCAGAGCTCGTTGTTTCAGGGGTTCCTTGTGGGATAGATATCACTGCGGTGGACTTCGGTAAGGATCTGGCTAGAAGAGAGATGGAGGGAGTCACAATAGACTCAGAAGAAGAGATAGATGTAGTTTCTGGGATAGTAGATGAAAAAACCACAGGTGAGAATATAAAGTTTGAGTATAAGAAGGGTGATGTGGTATCTGCGATAATCTTGGCCGGAGTACTGGCAAAAAAGATGGTTAGGGGTGGAATAGCCGGAAAAACTATTGATATAGGTGGGATAAGCACCAATGAAAAGAATAACGAGTATATAAAAATAGGGATCCAAAAGATGATAATGACTAAAGATTCCTTCGGAGGGGCGGTAGAATGCTTCCTTCCTGCATGGGTTGATATGAATCTAATAAAGGCAGACCTGTCCAATCTACTTTTCTCAATTGTTCCTGAGATAGAGGCTATCCAATTTGGAATGGGGATAAAGGCCACCAAGGTGACTGCCTTGTCTGCAGAGGCCTATCCCAAAAGAGTCCTAGTAACTTTTTCTCCCAACAAAGACCTAAAATATCCTTGTATTGCTGCGATAATGGATGTGTTTGTAGAAGCTGCAACGGCAATAGTTGTAGCAAATAAACTGTCTTAGCTAGAATCTTCATCTTTTTTAAATATTTATAAAATATATAGTTTTTTAAAATGATATATATTTTGTAAATTCGATTTAGTGTGCTATACTCTTTACATAAGAAGAAATTAGAAAATTATTTAAGGAGGTAGCCACCATGGAAAAAAATGATGACCTAAAAAAGATCTATGAATACCTGTCTCTTTTAGAAAAGGAGAAGCATAAAGTTTTGGACAGCAGTATAGATTGGGACAACCTTTATGAGAAGGAAGACTCATATGAAGACATAGTTTTTAATTTTTAATCTGTTTGTAAAAAGGGAGGAATAGATATGAAGAATAATATAGATTATGAAAAGTTTTGTGAGTATATGACCTATGTCGAGAAAAATAGATATGAAGTTTTAAAGACAAATGTAGACTGGGATGCCATCTATGATACAGAAGATTCCTATGAGGATATAGTTTTTAGTTTTTAGGACTAGTAGGCTCTACAGTTATAAAAATACTTGGAAGGAAGTGAATACTTCTTGAATTTAACATATAAAAAATTATGATTTAAGACTCTCTAAAGTGTATGCCTAGAGAGTCTTCTTTTTATAAAATTAAGAGCTAAAAAAACACTAATTATGCCATTTGTCCTATCCACCTCCATTTAATCAATTAATTTATTCTATATGACCTTAAGAAAACTGTCCAATTATCCATACAAGTGAGTTTTTAGCAGAGGCTTTTTCTGCAAGTAGATATATTACAGTATAAAAGCAAACAGAGTTCATGAAAAAATTTAATACTTATTTTGATAAATTTTTTAAAGAGGTATTTTAAATGGAAAAAAATTGATGAAATAATGACTCAAACGGAGTACATGGAGCTATTAAATGAGTTTAGAATTCTTGAAATGGAGGAAAAAAACCGGTAAGGATACCGGTAAGTATAATAGTGTCAGAATGAATGAGATAAAAAAATTGCTTGAAATTGGTGAGGAAGAGTATGATTAACTTTTGAGAAGTGGCTTTGATGCCACTCTTTTTTAGACAATTTAGATACTTCTATATCTTAAAATACTTTTTCAGACACTTAGTTAACTCCTTTAAACTCTTATAAAAAAAATGTATCAAAAAAGCCATGAAATCGACACTCCTTTCAAAGTTTTCAGTTTCATGGTTACAGTTTACCAAAGTCTCTTTTTTAGTTTTTCTTTCTTTTTCTCAATGATTTTCTATAAAATTATATCATTTAAAAATATCTCTTTTAACTCCCCAGGTTTCATGTCTTCGAGGGTAAGATTTCCAAATTTTACTCTTTTTAAGTAAGAAACTTTATTTTTTATGGCCCCTACCATTTTTTTTACCTGATGATATTTGCCCTCTTGAATAGTAATATATATTTTATTCTGTTCTATATACTGAACTTTTGCAGGAAGACATACATGCGTTCCTATGTCAATTCCATTTTCCAGGTCTTTAATATCCCCTTCGGAGATAGGTTTGTCGAGCTCCACATAATATTTTTTTGAGATTTTTTTGTCAGGGTGAGTCATTTTATAATTTGTATCCCCGTCATTTGTGAAAAGAAGAAGTCCTTCTGTATCTTTGTCCAATCGTCCTACGGGAAATAGATCTTTTGTATCTAACCAACCGGGTAAAAGTTCCATGATAGTTGGATGGCGCTCATCCTTTACGGCAGTAATATACCCTTTGGTTTTATACAGAATGTAATATCTCAGAGTTTTGAATTCAAGGCGTCTGTTGTCGAGGGTGATACTATCGCTATCTTCTTCGATCCAAAGACCGAAATTTAAGGTAACTAGGCCATTGATTTTAACCCTTCCCTCTTCGACTATTTTTTTGATATCTTTTCTGCTCCCTACGCCGCAGTTGACTAAAAATTTTTCTAATCTCAAGTTATCTCCCCTATACCGTTTTATAAAGAATGTACTGACTGCTATATTAAATATAAAAAACAAAGTGGCGTGCTTAAATCACACACCACCTTTAAAATAAAATAATAATTAAAAGATTATATTACTTTTATCACATTAATAGAAAAACTCGAAACTTTGAATATCACAAAAATAGTGACAAGTATTAAAAGGTGAAAAAATGACCACTATCCATAGATCTCTCAAAATTTATAGAGATTAAAGATCTCTTTTGATTATTCAAACTCTTAAAAATTATATCATAATTTTTTTTTTTTTTCAATACGTGCGAAAAAGTCAGTTGCTGTTCATGGATAGGCTACAAATAATTAATATACCAAGGTCAAATTTTTTTGATAGTAAATATTTTGTAGCTGAGTATGGGAATTGGCATTTGCTACCGGGAGTTCCATAAGAGGTAGTGAAGGGATTTGAGGAATTCATGAAACAAGAGAAAGAAAAAGAGGGAAAAGGGTTAGATTAAAAATTATAAGAATATAGATTTTTTATATTTAAAGGAAAAATGCCAATTATTAGGTATGGAGTTTTAAATAGACTCTCTCAAGAATATGTTTATAGTTTTGGTTATCTTTTATAGATAACTCTCTCTAACTTTTTTCCTTTTAAAGCCAGGCTTAGGTCTGGTTTTCGACATAAGTGATATTTTCAAAGATAAAATTCACTTGCAAATTTATCTGTACTTTTTTATTCTGGTTTCGTAGTATTTTTTTATCTGACTTGCAATGATTTTAAAAACCTTAAAGGTGATATTATGCATATTAATCAAATAAAAAGAATAATAGAGGACTATGTGAGTAGCCTAAATTCTTTGGATATTTCCAAAATTATTTCTTTAGTTCACCAAGACATAGGAATTTATAGCATGAAAAATGGTGAAATTATAGAATTGGCTTTTGGGATCGAGGAGTTTAAAAGTATTCTCGATTTTTTTAATATAGAATATCAGTTTATTTATTGGAAAATTATGAATCATAATATAAAAGATGAATTTGCTGAGGTAATCGTGAGGCAAAAAATATTTTTTTTGGAAGATATTCCGGATGGTCCTAAAGCCTGGGATGTGCAAGAACAAATTTCAAAAATTGTTTTTAAATTTGAAAAATTAAAAATTAAAAATATTTCTATAGTACACAACAAATAATCAAAATAGATACTTTTTTAGTTTGAATTTATTATGATGTTTTTAAAGAGGTGTTTTAGATGGAAAAAATAAACAAAGTAATGACCAATACCGAATATCAAGAACTATTAAATGAATTTAAAAAGCTTGAAATGGAAGAAGAAATAACTGGTAAGGATAATAGTGTTAGAATGAATGAGATAAAAGAATTGCTTGAAATTGATGAGGAAGAGGATGATTAACTTTTGAGAGGTGGCTTTGATGCCACTCTTTTTATTTCCCGTATAAGCATGTTTGAAATCGGTAGCTGTTTATTCAGCTGTGGCTTCCTATAAAGAATAAAAACTTTATGGCTTATTTTTATAGAGGATAATTTTTAATATACAAGAATATTTATAATTATAGACTTTAATTTTCGCTCAAAAATAATTTTGAGTTTATTAAAAATTTTTCTATCCAACTTTTTGCATAGCTTAAACTCAATGAAAAATCCTTGAAAATTTCTACTACTGTTGCTTTTAATCTATCTAGACTCAAATTTTTTTTCAGATAATACTCTTTTTACACTTTTCCAGATGTATTCTATAGGGTTTAAGTCTGGAGAATATGGCGGTAAATATACCGCATTAATATTTAATTCTTTTGCTTTTGATAAAAACATATTACTATGGTGACTTTTGAAATTATCCAAAATTACTATTATATACTCATATTCCATATTTGCATCGCTGATTTCATTCAAAAATTCACTTAATGTTTCTTTCTTGGAATCTGGTATGCTTTTTGCAGTGCTGTTACCCACAATAGCATAAAATCCTATTGTACTCACTTTTAGTTTCTCGGTGTTTTTAATTATTGTTGGATTGTTTACAGAACTCCAAAACCTTACAGTATTTGGATTATTTTGAGAGCTGCTTTCATCTAAAAATCCTATAGCAAGCTTTTTAATGTCAAAATTAGGATCTTTTCTAAGAATTCCTATTGCTTCACTGAGTCTTTGATAAAGAATACTCTCTGCTTCGACAGGTCTTTTACTTGACAAAATATATGGTTTCTTATGATGGAATTTGAATTTTTCTTTCAAAATTCTTGCGACATGATCGAAACAATAATTAACTCCAAACATTTCTTGTATTAAAATTTTAACATCTTTTGTGGTGAAAATTTGTTTTTCTATCAAGATTTGTTTTAATTCTTCAAATTCACGTGGAGTCAGTTTAGATGGCCTACCTGTTTGTTTTGTAGGGACTAAACCGTCATATCCATCTTCGTTCCAATAATGATACCAATCATAGATGGTTCGTCTTGGGACTTTAAAAGTATCAGCAGCATCTACGACTTTCATTCCATTACAAATAGTATTTAAACATAGCAACTTAATTTTTATTTTAGAATCTTTTTCGACTGCAATGTATTTTTCTAACAGTTCTGGATTAAGAATTTTCATAATAATCACCCATATAAATTATACTCTATTTTTAAATTCAGAAGTGTGATTATTTTTATAGATAATTATAATTACAAGGAATATATTTATTAAAAATATTAAAAGGAGGTTATTCAGATGAAAAAAAAATCGATTATTTTTTTGGGTTTAGGGGTTTTCACAGTTCTTGCAATTACAAATAAAAATCAAATATTTCTTATCCCTTTTTTAGCACCTCTTATTTTGGCACATTGCGATACTATGGATGGTCCTTTAGTGATGGATATAAAAAAATCATTAAAGTCTAAAAATATAATACCAGTTTTAAAATGGATAAAAGAAAATGATGAAGAAGAGATAAAAAATATGTTCAAAAAAGTTTTATTTTTTTCGAAAGAAAACTCTGAATTAAAAGAATTGTTAGAACTGTATTTTATAGAAACTGTTGTAAGAGTTCACAGAAATGGAGAAGATGCACCTTACAATGGCTTGAAGCCATCAGGATTTCCTATTGATCCGATTATAGAAAAAGGTGATTTATCTATTGAAAATGGAGAAATAGATAGCCTCTCAGAATTTTTAACTAAAGAAATAAAAATAATAATTGAGAATAAATTTAAAAAAGCCTTAGAATTAAAAGATAAGGCGGATATAGATGTTGAAATTGGACGTCAGTATACTGAGGCATATGCTGACTATATTCACTTCATAGAATCTTTACATCAGTTAATTGAAGGAGCACATCACACTCATGATGAAAAACACAAACACTAAAAATAGTAGTTTTTTAAAAATTATTAAAAATCTTTTGTCAATCAGATTTTAAAAGGAAGAGGTGTAATAATGGAAAAAAATATGAGAGGAGATTTGGTAGCTATAATTGAAATTTTGAAAAGTTTTGAACGGCTTTCTGAACTGACGAAAGATTACAATAATTCTATTAAGTTTTATAATGCAGCAAACCCTATGCCCTTTAATAGTTCTCTTGATCTACTTGTAGATGTAGGATTGGATTCTAAGAGAATCAGTAATTTTAAGAAAGAAGAGTACACTGAAATTCCTTGGAATATGATGAAATGTTTTGTAAATGTCAATGGAAATTGAACTTTATTAAATAGGGCAATTCTTTTTGATCTGAAAAAAAAGGTTTTGATTTTAATTTTAACACTCTTGGATATAATGGAAGGCTATTTACACTTAGGGTAAGTCTTAGAGGGGATTCTATAGCAGGAATAATTAAGAGTATTTTTAGATGAAAAGAGCCAGGGTGTTAATTACCCTGGCTCTTTAAAATGTTTTCATTTTGTTTTCAAAGACAAATTTCATTTATTACAAAACCTTTTAAATCTTTTATTTTATTTGGCGGCGTTTCCTGCAATATTGAGGGCGTCCCAAGTTCTTGCAAAAGGGGGTGCATAGCATAGATCAAGCATACCAAGATCTTCTGCAGTCATTCTATTGTGTATGGCAGCAGCGATGACATCTATACGAAGCACCGCCCCTTTCTTACCTATTATCTGACCTCCGAGTATAACCTTTGAATCTTTTTCATAGACCAATTTAATGTATATGTTTTCCTGTCCTGGATAATAGTTTGTCTGATTTTTATCCTTTATAAAGACCATACCATAATCTATGTCCATATTCTTGGCTTCATTTTCAGATATCCCGGTTCTCCCAGCTTCCAAGTCCATAACTTTAACCGCAGCAGAACCAAGAGTCCCAAAGAAAACACTGTCTTTTCCAGCAAGATTTTCCCCTACCACTCTTCCTATTTTATTTGCCGTAGTTGCAAGAGGTATATAGACATTTTCATTTCTCACCCTGTGGGGTACCGTGGCACAATCTCCCGCAGAGTAAATGTCCTCAATGCTTGATTTTCCCTGGCTGTCGATTACAATGGCACCATTTGGAAGCACCTCTATACCGGTTTCTTTTATAAAATCTGTATTTGGCCGTACACCGGTTGCTATGATAACAATATTTGCTTCGTAGATTCCTTTATCTGTCATAACCGCTTCTACTTTTTCTTTTCCTTTCAGCTCTTTCACGGTCTCACTGAGATGAAGACTGATATTCTGGTAAGAAAGAATCTCCTCCTCCATAAGGTCTGTGATCTCCTTATCAAAACTATCAGGGAGTACTCTGTCGTCTAGCTGAATGATTCTGACAGTTTTGCCGATATGATGCATAGCCTCTAGAGCCTCTATACCGATGTAACCTGCACCTATTATGACTATATTTTTATTTTCCTCTTTAGATACCGCTTCCTTTAGGTCCACCCCATCCTGAAATTCCTTTAACGTAAATACATTTTCCAGTTTTATATTCTTGATAGGAGGGATTATGGCACTTGCCCCTGTTGCTATCATTAGTTTGTCGTAGAAATCTTCAAAAATCTCATCATCAATAAGATTTTTGATTTTAATTTTTTTATTAACGTGGTCAACAGATAAAACCTCGTGTTTTATTTTTACATCGATGCCTGATTCTATGAATTTTTCTATAGACCTAGCCATCATATTGTCGGTGCTTTGAAAAAATCCCCCAATATAATATGGGAGTCCACATGCACCCCACGAGATAACGTCAGTTTTTTCATATACAGTAATTTCAGCATCTTTAAGTGTTCGTTTTGCCTTTGAAGCGGCGCTCATACCTGCGGCCACTCCTCCTATAATTATAATTTTCATGAAAAAAACCTCCAAATTTTTATATGTTTTGATGTTATAATAAGTTGATGGAAACATAAAAAATATTCTGTTTTTTTTTAAGTTCCTTTAAACTTTGTATGCTTATATCAATTATAGCACTAAAACAAAAAATAATGAGGTGAAAAAATGTCTTATTTTGACAATGCAGCCACTAGTTACCCCAAGCCCGATGAGGTTTATAGTGTCCTTATAGATACAATGAAAAACAAGGGAGGAAATCCAGGAAGAGGAAGTCACAGGATGGCTATCGATGCCTTTAGGGCAGTCTATGAGACCAGGGTGAAGTTAGCAAAACTTTTTAATATAGATGAACCTCTGAGGATAGCCTTTACGCAAAATGCCACCGTGAGCCTGAACTTTGCAATAAAGGGAACTCTGGAAAAAGGCGACCATGTGGTGACTACATCTTTAGAGCACAATTCTGTATTAAGGCCGCTTTTCTCCATGGAAGATAGGAAAGGGGTGGAGTTGACAGTAGTAGAGACAGACTCCCAGGGAAGAATATCACTAGATGATATAGATAATGCTGTTCGGAAAAATACAAGGGCAATAGTCATAACCCATGCCTCGAATCTCACAGGGACTGTAATCCCACTGGAAAAAGTGGGGAAGATAGCAAAAAAACATGATCTTTTATTTGTAGTAGACGCTTCTCAGAGTGCCGGGGTTATAGAGATAGACGTGGAGGATATGAATATTGATATTCTCTGCTTCACGGGGCATAAATCACTTTTTGGACCTCAGGGGACAGGGGGTATATATTTGAGAGAGGGAGTGGAAATAGAGCCCCTCATGGAGGGGGGCTCCGGGAGCCACTCAAAACTCAGAAGACAGCCTAAAGAGATGCCAGACCTTTTAGAATGTGGGACTCTGAACGCCCCTGCCATTGCAGCCCTGGGGGCAGGAGTGGATTTTATAATCAAAACGGGGATGGAGAACATCAGAAGGCATGAAAATGAGTTAACGGAAACCTTTATAAAAGGCCTTAGAACTATAGAGGGGATAAAAATATACGGACCGGAAACAGGAGAGAGGACCCCTGTGGTGGCGATCAATATATGGGATGTAGACCCATCGGAAGTGAGCTCCCTGTTAGAGGAGGAGTATGACATCGCTGTGAGACCTGGGATGCACTGTGCCCCTCTTGCCCACAGGTCAATAGGGACTTATGAGACTGGAGCTGTGAGGTTTTCTTTTGGCTACTTCAACAAAATGGAAGAGATACTCCACGCCGTAGAATCTATAAGGGAGATAGCTAATTTTTATGGGGATAAAGGATAATGAAAAACCCCCGTCTTTAATCTGAAATCAGAGACGGGGTTTTTAAAAACTCTTTTAAATTTTTACTCACCTCTATACCCTTATTATAGCCTGCCTTGTAGAAAAGCCGAAGTTTTACCCTGTCCTGCTCTATTACAGATAGGGGCATGGTTTCCGGCCTTATAACGAAGGCGATCTTCTCCTTTTCCAATAGATCAAGAAAATAAAGGGTGCCGTTGTAATGAATATACCTTCTTTTGAGGGCCTCGGCAATCTTTGGATAGGAGCGGTACCAAAGCTTGGATATGTTGAGATACCAGCTAGATTCATCTTCGTAACCCTTTGGGTGGCATAGTATAACCACAAGTTTTTTGTTACCATCATCTAAGGCCTTTTTTATGGGGATTGCATCAGATATACCTCCATCTAGGTACTCCTCACCTCCTATTTCTACTATGTCTGTCAGAAATGGATAGGAGCAGGAGGACTTTAAAATCCTGTTGAAATATTTTTGAGGGTATCCATTTTTATCAAAATAGGTAGGTTTACCTGTTTTGCAGTTTGTGCTCACACAGATAAATTTTTTTGGACTTTTGAAGAATTTATCATAGTCGATGGGGTACTTGCTTTTTCCCATAAAATTTATAAGAAAATCAGAATTTAAGAGCGAATCCCCTTTGAATATCCTCTTGTAGTCAAGGAGCCTGGGGTCGTATATGTAGTCCATGAATATTTTAAAAGTTCTTTCTTTTTGTTCGGTAATATATGAAACTCCATTGTATGCTCCCATGGAAACCCCTATAACATAAGGGATATCAATTCCTTTCTCTATAAATGCATCTAAAACCCCGCTGGTGAATATTCCTCTCATACCTCCGCCTTCAAGTACAAGGGCTGCCTTTTCCATAAATACCACCTCACAGTGAGTACACAGTCTCTCTTTACACTTTATTCAGGCTGTGACTTTCCAAAATTATCTATAAAAGTATCCTACACAATAATTTTCTGCAAGAGTCACTATGCTCCTTTAAAATTTTTAAATAAATTAACCTAGGTTGCAACCTTTATTCAAATTAAAGTATTGAATTTATAAGAATTCGTTACTTTTCTCTTGAAAGAAAAGTAACCAAAAGTTCAAGGATTTTCAAATGTCTAGGAAGTAAATATGTCTATTACCGCCTTTGTAAGCTACAGTCCTCGGTTTCCTGCTCATCCACTGGATAAGGTGTTTCATAGTCGCTACCGCTCCTTGAACTCCCTTAACTTATTCTGCAGAACGGCTGAGTGCAGGTTCTTTCCTGTATAAGCCCTGCGACTTGAAAATCCAAAAAACAAAAATGATATAAACCTTAATAAAAAAAATATGCACAGTTATTCCTTAATTTTTGACTATTCTTAATTCTGATTTTATCGATAGTACGGGAAAAGGGATAAAAACCTCTTGCAAAATAAAGCATATATAGTTTGGTTTTAACTCTGTGAAACTTCCTCTTTTTCTCTGCGTTCTCTGTGAGCAAAAGGTTTTGTATTTATTCGTGCTAATTTTTCTGTCTTTTATCGGTTTTCATTTGTGACAAAATCCCTTGACTCTGATATTCTTGTAAATTCAATAGTTTATAAAAATTTTTTCAAGTAACTACTTGAGTTAGATAAAAAAAGACCACTCTAAAAGGCGGTCTTTGAATACAAATTATATAACCTCTAGAGCAGTTAGAATGTTCATATAGTGTTCGAGACCTTTTAAAAGAATATCCTCATTGAAATTGAAGTTGCAGCTGTGAAGTGGGTAGTCAAATTCACACTCAATATTCCTGCTGCCTAGAAAATAAAAAACACCTGGTATCCTCTCCTGATAGTATGAGAAATCCTCTGCGAGCATCACAGGGTCGGTTTCCTCAATATGCACTTTCTCTGCTATCTTGTTGTAGAGAGCTTTATCATTGATAACCGGTGGGTAGTATGGTTCGAGATCCACACTTATCTCCACCTCAAAGGATTCCTCTAAGCCTCTTGAAATCTGAAGGATTCGTTTTTTAATTAATTCAAAGGTATCCTTTGAAAAAGTCCTTACTGTACCCTCTATATGTGTTTTTTCAGCCACTATGTTTCTAGCACTCCCTCCCCTTATTTTTCCAAAGGAGATCACAGCAGTCTCAAGGGGGGAGATACTCCTTGAGATTATAGACTGACAGGATGACAGGAATTTAGATGCTACAAGGATTGAATCGATGGTGTTGTGAGGCATACCTCCGTGGCCACCTTCCCCTTTTATAATTACATCTATTTCTCCAGACTGGGCCATAAGTGGTCCTGCCTTAGAGGCTATAATACCCTCATCCAAATTAGGGAAAAGGTGGATTCCGAATATTCCTTTAACATTATATTTTTCAAAAATACCGCTTTCAGTGATTATCTTGGCTCCACCGGGACCCTCTTCAGCAGGCTGAAAGATCAGAAGGATATTTTTTTTTATATTTTCAGTTGTTGAGAGGACTTTGGCCAATCCCAAAAGCATAGCCATGTGACCATCATGACCGCAGGCATGCATTTTTCCAGGATGCTTTGAGACATACTCTACATCATTTTCCTCATCTGCTTCTAGGGCATCCATATCCGCCCTAAAGGCGTATGTCTCATCAGAGCCTGCATCGATATAGACGTATATTCCTGTCTTGGCTATGGTGAAAGGATGCAGTCCAAACTCTTTTAATTTTTCTCCTATATATGCACAGGTTTTATACTCCTCTAGCCCGAGCTCGGGTATCTGGTGAAGTTCTCGCCTATAGGTTTTTATTTGGTTTCCCAAATCTTTTAAATCCATGATTTCCCCCTTATTTCAATAAAAAAACGGATGTATATAATGTTGAATATTAAATAATTCTAAATTTAAATTTCGCTTTCTTAAAATATATCACCTCTTAAAATTTCAGAAGAGATTTTTTAAACATTTTGAATAAAATAAAATGATCTTGTAATTCTTAGATATTAACAGATTTTCAAAAAAAAGAAAAGATACTAAACAAAAAAAAAC
The DNA here is from genome assembly GCF_963663625.1 of uncultured Ilyobacter sp. Taxonomy (NCBI): domain Bacteria; kingdom Fusobacteriati; phylum Fusobacteriota; class Fusobacteriia; order Fusobacteriales; family Fusobacteriaceae; genus Ilyobacter; species uncultured Ilyobacter sp. The sequence goes on from NZ_OY760438.1 coordinate 473,325, forward strand.
TATAAAATTAATAAAAAGGTTATTTTTTCGAACATATGTGTGAATGGTTCTATCCCAGTAATTAAGAGGTTCAGAAAGACAAAATTGATTTAAGATATGTCAACTATATATCTTGTGAATTTTTAAAAATGTTGCAACTGTTGTAAAATAAGACAAATAACTTTATAGGCACAAAGATCATTACTTGGTAAAGGAATGTTTTAGGGAGGTCTATAAATTAAAAAGAAATTTAAAATTAAATTAGAATAAAGATAGAGGTTGCAGATCATCATAAGTAGGAAAAGGGAGAGCCGGCCAGCTCAGGGAAGTTTTCTAAAAGGGATATCTGCCGAAATTCATTCTCAAAGTGCCGGGGGAATGGGTTGGGACATCGGAAAATATCCGTTGTACTGTCGTTGTCATAATTAAGACAATGGAGTGCTATCTTACCATAACTATAATTTTTTTGTATTATTTTAGTTGGTAGGATTGTACCCTGCCAACTTTTTTGTTTATAAAATTTTAAATATAGATGCAGATTTTATAGGGGGGATATAATGAAACTTTTTGGTTCTATGGAGATTAAGGATAATCAGCTTCACATAGGGGGAATGAGCGCTAAAGAGCTGGTGGAGAAGCATGGGACACCTCTCTATGTAATGGATGAAGCACTTATCAGCAAAAATATGGATACATTTAAGGCAGCTTTCAGGTCAGATAGGTTTCAGACAGAGGTTGTCTATGCATCCAAGGCGTTCCTAACAACCGGGATGTGTCAGATTGTTGACAGACACGGACTCAGCATGGACGTAGTTTCAGGGGGAGAGCTATTTACAGTGAAGAGTGCCGGTTTCCCAATGGAAAGAGTGCACATGCATGGGAACAATAAGACCTGGGAAGAGCTAGAGATGTGCCTAGACTACGGTATCGGAGAGATAATCGTAGACAACAGAGACGAGTTTGAGAAGCTAGAGAGAGTCTGCAGAGAAAAGGGTAAGAAAATGAATGTCCTTTTGAGGGTTAATCCAGGTATAGAGGCTCATACTCATGAGTATATACAGACTTCTACATACTCTTCAAAATTCGGGGAATCTATATTTGATGAAAATATAAAGGATATAATAAAAAAATTCATAGCTGCTGAATATGTAGAGTTAAAAGGTTTTCACTGCCATATAGGATCGCAGATATTTGATGAAAAACCTTTCTTTGCAGCTATGGACACAATGTTGAAATTCATAAGGCAGATGAAGGAAGAGGCAGGGCTTGATACAAAAGTGTTAAATCTTGGTGGAGGTTTCGGAGTCTACTATTTTGACGGAGACGATGCAGTGGACTTTGAAAAATTCTGCAAAGATATGATAAGAGATTTAGAGTTGAAATTGGATGAGTATGAAATAGAATTAGACAAGGTTGTAATAGAGCCGGGAAGAAGCATTGTTGCAAATGCAGGGACCACTCTCTATACAGTAGGGGGAACAAAGATAACTTACAGCGGTAAAAAGTACGTCTTTGTAGACGGAGGGATGACAGACAATATAAGACCTGCTCTCTATCAGGCTCAGTATGAGGGGGTCATAGCCAACAGGATAAATGAAAAGGAAGAGGATCTGGTGACAGTGGCGGGAAAATGCTGCGAATCGGGAGACCTCCTCTTAAGAGATGTATATCTTCAGGAAGCAAAGGAGGGCGACATACTTGCAATTGGGACAACCGGGGCCTATAATTATAGTATGTCTAGCAACTACAATAGGATAAGAAAGCCTGCAGTAGTTTTTGTAAAGGACGGAAATAGTAAAGTAGCTGTAAAAAGGGAGAGCTATGAGGACCTTATAAGAAATGACCTCAAGCTTTATTAAGGAGGAATAAAAATTGAGAATAGTACAGAAATACGGGGGAACATCAGTAGGGACAACCGAAAAGATAAAGGCTATAGCAGATCATCTCATAAAGGTCAGGAAAGAGGGGAATGAGATAGTTGTAGTAGTGTCTGCAATGGGTAAAATGACAGATGAGCTCATAAGAAAAGCCAATGAGATCACAGAGAGGCCTGACAGGCGTGAGCTAGATATGCTTATGTCCACAGGTGAGCAGCAGACAATAGCCCTTCTTTCTATCGCTCTAAAGCACAAGGGCCAGGAAGCCGTATCCCTGACAGGGGCTCAGGCAGGAATAGAGACAACTGGAACTCATACAAAAAGCAAAATAAAAAGCATCGATAAAGAGAGAATAGAGAAGCACCTTACAGATGGGAAAATAGTAATTGTAGCAGGATTCCAGGGGGTAAATGAAGCAGGAGATATAACTACTCTAGGACGTGGGGGGTCTGACACAAGTGCGGTAGCATTAGCAGGTGCCCTAGGATGCCAGTGTGAGGTATATACCGACGTAGATGGGATATATACATGCGATCCGAGAGTACACAAAGGGGCCAAGAAAATAGACAAGATCTCTTATGAAGAGATGATGGAGATGTCAAACCTTGGAGCAGGGGTCATGGAAGTAAGGGCTGTGGAACTAGGTAAAAAATTTGGTGTCCCAATCTATGTGGGAAGAAGTCTCGGAGAAAAGAACGGGACATATATATTAGAAAAGGAGCAGATAATGGAAGAGAAACTTATAACAGGACTTAGTATAAATGAAAATGTATTGATGGTGAATTTGCAAAACCTTTACAATAAACCTCAGAAGATAGCAAATATATTTTCTGCCCTTGGAAAACAGGATGTAAATGTGGATATGATAAGCCAGAGCCAGTCTGTAGAGGATATGGTAGACATAAGCTTCACATGCCCTGCAACTGAGGAAGACCTTTTAGATAAGGCGGTAGAGGTCATAGCCACTCAGAATCCAGCCTTGAAAATAATCAAAAATAAAGGTCTGATAAAAGTATCTGTTGTAGGAGTGGGTATGATAAGCCATTCTGGAGTAGCTGGAAAACTTTTTGAAATATTCGGAGAGAAGGATATAAAGTTCTATCAGGTGACAACATCTGAGATAAGCATCTCTTTCACAATGGACAAAGATAGGAAGGCAGCCGCTGTAGAGGCAATAGCAGAAGCATTTAATATCTAGGAGGGACAATGTTAAAATTTGAAAAATATCATGGTCTTGGAAATGATTTTATAATATTCAACGAAGAGGAAGTAGAGGGGTTTGACTACCAGGAGCTTGCGATGAAAGTCTGCCACAGAAATTTTGGTATAGGGGCAGACGGGATGATGATAGCTGCAAAATCAGAAAAAGCAGATATAAGAATGATATTTTATAATGCCGACGGCAGTGAAGCTCCTATGTGCGGTAATGGGGTTCGTTGTTTTTCACACTTTGTGAGAAACAACAGACTCGTAGAAAAAGAGGTCATGTCAGTAGAGACACTTGCAGGTAATATGATAATAAAAACAGAGGAAAAAGATGGGAAATATCTAGCTAGGGTAAATATGGGGATGCCGGTCTTTGAGACTGACAAAATTCCCATGAGCGTATCAGAAAAAGATTATATTGAAAGAAAAGTAGAATCTTATGACAGGGAGTTCAACCTTTCGGCTCTTTTCATGGGAACTACTCACAGTGTAACTTTTATAGATGACCTAGAAACACTGGATGTGCAAAGGTATGGTAGAAATCTAGAGATAAATCCTCTCTTTCCAAAGAGAACCAACGTGAATTTCTCAAAGGTGATTTCAAGGGACAGAGTGGATGTGAAAACCTGGGAAAGAGGTGCAGGTTATACATTTGCTTGCGGGACAGGGGCCTGTGCAGTGGTTGTCATAGGTAACCTTACAGGGCGTCTAGATAAGAGTGTAGAAGTAAGGGTGCCAGGAGGGAAACTCTTCATAGAGCTCACAGATGAGGGAGTATTTATGACTGGGGAGAGCCAAAAGATAGCAGAGGGGCACTATATTAAGTAACCCAAGTTGCTACCTTATAAAAAGTTTAGCTCCAGCATTGAAGAATGCCTTCATGTTTTATGTTTTTAACCTTATAAAATCAAGAATTATGACCATTAAATGATTTGGAAAAATTTTTTTGATATCTAATTCATGGTATGTTTAGTTCAAATTTAAAGGAATTTTATAATTAGAAATACTATTTATCAGGTAAGTAGCAACTTAGGTTAAGTAGAGGATTTGAATTTTCAAGAATCAGCTTAGAAAAATAAAATGACCGAGAGAGGTATGATAAGTATGAAAAGATATAATATAGCAGTTGCAGGTGCAACTGGAATGGTAGGAAGAAAATTCTTGGAAGTCCTTGCAGAAAGGGACTTTCCAATTGAAAATCTATATCTCTTTGCATCAAAAAGATCTGCAGGGAAAAAGATGGAGTACAGAGGGAAAAGCTACACGGTAGAGGAGCTCACAGACGAGGTTTTTGACAGAGATATTGATATAGCTCTATTTTCAGCAGGAGGAGCTACAAGCGAAAGATTTTCACCTGTGGCTAGAGACAAGGGCGTAATTGTGGTAGACAACAGCAGTGCCTTTAGAATGTACCCTGAGGTACCACTTGTGGTGCCAGAGGTAAATCCTGAAGACGTCGAAAAACATAAGGGGATCATAGCAAACCCAAACTGCTCTACGATACAGTCTGTGCTTCCACTAAAGGCTCTCTCTGAAAGATTTGGAATAAAGAGGGTAATCTACTCTACTTACCAGGCAGTATCAGGGTCTGGAGTGGATGGTATAGAGGACCTGAAAAGAGGTCTAGAGGGGAAGGAACCTAAAAAGTACCCTCACCCCATTGCCAACAACTGTCTTCCGCATATAGATGTCTTCCTAGAGGACGGATATACAAAAGAAGAGCGCAAGATGGTAGATGAGACAAGAAAGATCTTAGGAATTCCCGACCTGCCTATAACAGCTACCTGCGTAAGAGTTCCTGTGGAAAACAGCCACAGCATATCTATAAATATTGAACTTGAAAAATCCTTTGAGATGATAGAAATTTTTGAGGCACTAAAGGAATTTGATGGTATAATAGTGGAGGATGACATATCGAAGAATATTTATCCTATGCCACTTCATGCAAGTGGAAAAGACGAGGTCTTTGTTGGAAGAATAAGAAGAGATTTCAGCAGGGCAAACAGTGTCAATATATGGTGTGTTGCCGATAATATCAGAAAAGGGGCTGCAACAAATACAGTCCAGATAGCAGAACTCTTAATCAAAAAGGGTCTAATTTAAAATCAATTAAGGAGGAAATATAATGTTTACAGGGTCAGGAGTAGCTATAATTACCCCGTTTAAAAAAAACGGTGAGGTTAATTTTGAAAAACTTGTGGAACTGATAGAGTTTCACATTGAAAATAAAACAGATTCTATAATAATAACTGGGACTACAGGAGAGGCTTCGACACTTTCTGACGAAGAACACCTTGCTGTTATAAAGTGTGCAGTAGATACTGTAAAGGGAAGAATACCTGTAATTGCAGGGACAGGGAGCAACGATACCAGACACGGTATAGAGCTCAGTATAGAGGCAGAGAAGCTAGGTGTAGACGGCCTTCTACAGGTGACTCCTTATTATAATAAAACCAACAAAGAGGGTCTCATCAAACATTTTGAAAGCATAGCAGAATCTGTAAACATACCGATCATTCTTTACAATGTTCCAGGAAGAACTGGTATGAATATTCCCGTAGATGTAGTGGCTCACCTTAGCAAAAATGAGAAAATAGTTGGAATAAAAGAAGCCAGCGGAAACATATCCTATGCCGTTGAAATTGCAAGATTCTGCAACGGAAATTTTACAATGTATTCAGGTAACGATGACATAATAGTTCCAATGCTTTCAATAGGTTCGAAAGGTGTAATATCTGTCATCGCAAATATAATGCCGGAAGAAACTCATAATATGGTAGATCTCTATCTTAAGGGAGAAGTAGAAAAAGCTAGAGAGCTTCAGCTGCACTTAAAGCCATTTATAGATGCACTGTTTATCGAGACCAATCCTATTCCAATAAAAACGGCTATGAACATCAATGGTTTTGATGTTGGAGGTTTAAGACTTCCTCTTTATGAGATGAGTGAGGGTGCTACTGTGAAATTAAAGGAAGAGATGAAAAAAATAGGTTTATTGAAGGGGTAGGTGATTATGAATATAGCGGTTTTCGGTTATGGTATGATGGGCAAATTTGTCTGTGAAGATGTAGTTTCTGAAGGGCTTAGTATTGCCGGAGTTATCGAAAAAAGAGATGATGTCAAGGCGATAGCACCTGCAACAAACAAGATTCTTTATAAATCATTAAATGATATCAAAGGAAAAGTTGATGTAATAATTGATTTTTCAAATCCTGCCAATCTTGACGAGATTCTGGAATTTGCAATTGAAAATAAAATTGGAGCGGTAATTTGTTCAACAGGATTTACCGATGAACAATTATCTAAAATTAAACAGGCAAGTGAAAAAACAGCGATACTTTTCTCAAGAAACATGTCACTAGGAGTCAATGTGCTGTCAGAAGCACTGAAACAAATAACTCCGATTTTAGCTGACGCCTTTGACATTGAGATTATTGAAAAACACCACAATCAAAAGGTGGACTCCCCGTCTGGAACAGCAAAATTATTCTACGATTCAATCAATGAATCATTAAACGGTGAGAAGGAAGCCGTTTATGGGAGAGAGGGAATTGTCGGGAAAAGGACTCAAAAGGAAGTTGGAATCCATGCCATCAGGGGTGGAACTATTGTGGGAGAGCACAGCATTATTTTTGCAGGTCAAGATGAGATCATTGAGCTTAAACATGAGGCTCTTTCTAAAAGAATCTTCTCTCAGGGCTCTGTTAAAGCGGCAAAATTCTTGGCGGGGAAAGCGCCTGGATTCTATACAATGAAAGAAGTATTAAACATAAAATAAGGGGGAATAAACAGTGAGTTTAAACACAGCACAAGAAATAATCAAATTTATCAAGGATTCTAAGAAGTCGACACCTGTAAAAGCGTATCTCAAAGGTGATATGGAAGGTATAAACTTTTACTCTTGTAAAGTATTCTGTGAAGGAAACACCAGAATCATAATGGGAGACTGGGAAGACGTTAAGAAAATCCTTGACGAAAATAAGGATAAAATAGAGGACTATTACCTTGAAAATGACAGAAGAAACTCTGCCATCCCGATGCTTGACCTAAAGGATATCAATGCAAGAATCGAACCTGGATCGGTAATCAGGGACAAGGTAACAATAGGTAACAATGCAATAATCATGATGGGAGCTTCCATCAATATAGGGGCTGTAATCGGGGATGGGACCATGATCGACTTCAACGCTGTCCTAGGAGGAAGAGCTACAGTAGGTAAGAACTGTCATATAGGGGCAGGAGCTATACTTGCTGGGGTAATAGAGCCACCTTCAGCAGACCCTGTAGTAGTAGAAGATGATGTAATGGTAGGTGCTAATGCAGTAGTTCTAGAAGGTGTGAGAATAGGAAAAGGTTCTGTAGTAGCTGCCGGTGCAATAGTAACTGCAGACGTTCCTCCAGGTGTTGTGGTAGCTGGAAGTCCTGCAAAGATAATCAAAAACGTAGATGAGAAAACAGCAGGTAAAACACAGATAATGGAAGACCTAAGAAATTTAAAGAAATAAGAGGAGGGAGCGATGGAAGTCAATCAGAGAGTAAGAGAGATGGAGGTATCCATAATACGTCAGATTGCTCAGAAATGTGCAAAAATTCCTGACAGTATTAACCTTACTATCGGAGAACCTGATATAAAAACTCCTGAAATAGTAACCCAAAAGACAGCAAAATACATGATGGAAAATCAGCTCTCTTACGCTCCTTTGGGAGGGGTTCCTGAATTAAGGCAGGAGATAGCTTCTTTTTATAAAAAAAAATATAATATAGACTATAGTGCAGATGAAGTGCTTGTAACTGTAGGGTCTACAGAAGCTCTTTCTACAACTCTAAAAGGGATTCTGTCTGAGGGAGATGAAGTGGTAGTTGTACTTCCTGCTTTTTCTCTTTATGAGGCTCTTCTGAAGTTATATGGAGCTAAAGCCGTGTTTATAGATACCAGTAAAAATAATTTTAGGCTTACTCCAGAGATGTTAGAAGATGCAATAACTGACAAAACCAAGGCTGTGATACTTAATTATCCTACAAATCCAACAGGAGTTATACTCACTAGGGAGGAGACGGAAAAAATTGCAGCCGTATTGGAGAAAAAGAAATTATTTATAATTTCCGATGAAATATATAGTGAACTGGTTTTTTCCGGGGAAGAATTTTACTCTATAGCCAAATGTGAAAATGTAAAAGACCAGGTAATTGTCATCAATGGATTTTCAAAATCTCACTCTATGACAGGGTGGAGAGTTGGGTATCTAATGACTCATGCAAAATTTCGAAAGGAGCTTATAAAGGTCAGTCAGTATACTGTAACCTCGCCTTCAACTCTTTCTCAAATAGGTGGTATAATCGCCCTAAAAGAGGCTTCGGATGTCAGTGAAATAGCATCTGAATACGAAGAGAGAGCAAAACTCATATGTTCTAGATTAGATGCCATGGGCTTTGATGTGGTGATACCAAAGGGTGCCTTTTATGTCTACGCAGGTTATGGCAAAATAAGCAGCAAGGATTCCTTGAATTTTGCACTTGAAATTCTTGAAAAGACAGGGGTTGCTTTGGTGCCAGGGAAGGCTTTTTCTACTGAAGGGTATATTAGAATAGCCTGTACCAAAGAAAAACAGATCCTGAAAAAAGCCATGGATAGAATGGAAAGTTACATAAAAGAGACAAGAAAGTAAAAAACCGTAATTGTTATAAAAACAGGACTTAAAAAATTCGGGGGAATTTTAATATAGAAAAGGCTGTCTCTGATGAGGCAGCCTTTTTGGGTAAGTTAGTATTTAACGTGATTTAGAGAGGCTAGTTCTTTTGAGATTTCAGCAGCCAGTTTAGCATTGTTGTATACAAGCTGTATATTTGATTCAAGAGACTTACCCTCAGTAAGTTCTTTTACTTTTGCAAGAAGGAATGGTGTAGATTCTTTACCTTTTATATTCTTTTTTTCTGCCTCTATAATGGCATTTTCTATGACTTCAGTGATAAGCTCATGGTCCATGGAGTACTCCTCTGGAATGGGGTTTGCTATAACCATTCCTCCATTTAATCCTAGTTCCCATTTGGCCTTTAGTGCCAGGGCGATCTCTTTTGGGCTATCCACCTTGTAATCCACTTTAAATCCGCTTTTTCTGGTGTAAAAAGCCGGAAGGTCCTCTGTCTGATATCCTACTACAGGTACACCGTTTGTCTCAAGGTATTCAAGTGTAAGACCGATATCTAATATCGATTTGGCCCCTGCACATATAACGGCTATATTTGTGTGGGCAAGTTCCTGAAGGTCTGCCGATATGTCAAAGGTTGTCTCCGCACCTCTGTGTACACCCCCTATACCGCCAGTGGCAAAGACTCTTATCCCTGCAATGGATGCGATGATCATAGTAGATGCAACAGTAGTAGCGCCTGTGAGTTTTTTAGATATAATAAAAGGCAGATCCCTTCTGCTAGTTTTTACTGCATCTAAACCTGTTTTTCCAAGAAAATCTATCTCGTCCTTTGAAAGTCCAACTTTGAGTCTTCCATTTAATATGGCTATGGTAGCTGGAATAGCACCACTATCTCTTATTATTTTTTCTACTTCAAGAGCAGTCTCTACATTTTCAGGATAAGGCATCCCGTGTGATATTATTGTGGACTCTAACGCCACTACAGGGAGACCTTTTTCTAAGGCTTCCTCGATCTCCGGGGATATGTCTAAATATTTTTCATAGAATTGCATTTTTTTACCTCCTTAAGAATTTCATTAATACGGTCTATGTCAATATCGTTTTCTTTAATTTTACTATTTGTTAACACTGATATGCTGGCAGATACTCCGTACATCACCTGTTTTTTTATGTTCTTCCTCTCAGATTTTCCATAGGTTACTCCTGCTAAAAATGCATCTCCTGCTCCTGTAGATGTGGTCACAGTGATTTCAGGAGTCTCTATAAATCCCATTTCAGTTCCATTAGAATAATAAACACCTTCTTTTCCAAGGGAAAGAAATATGTTTTTTACGCCTTTTTTGATGATTATCTCTGCAGCATTTTTTGTATCTTCTCTTGTAGAAATTTTTATCCCGCTGAGAATTTCAGCCTCTATTTTATTAGGTTTTAAAGTGTCGATATATGGTAGAAGATTTTTTAATTTTTTAGATTTTTCAAGTGAAACAGTGTCCACTATGAATTTTGTTTCTTTAAAGTGTTTTAAGAGATACTCCAGTGTTTCTAAGGGGATATTTGTGTCTACAACACATAAAACTGCCCCTTTTATGACAGAAGTTCTTTTCTTTATGAAAGGGATGTCCATCTTTGTCATTATATCCATGTGGGAGATAGCCACTGCCATATCTCTATCTTCATCTAGTATGGATATATATATAGATGTAGATTCTCTTTCAAGCATCGTAGAATAAGATGTATCTATTCCCTTTTTACGACAATAATCTATAAGATCCTTCCCGTGAGAATCTCCTCCCACAAGAGTTATGAGTTTTGTATCAATACCCAGTTTTGAAATGTTCTCTGCGATATTTTTTGCAACTCCCCCAAAGGTTTTATTTACAACTCCAGGATTAGAATCCTTCATTTTTAAGACTCCTAGGGGAACTCCCTCTATATCTATGTTAGCTCCTCCGATAACAGCGATATATGGTGCCTCCTTTAAAATATACCCCTTCCCTAAAACGTACCCTTTTTTCATGAGATTACTGATATGAACAGCCACAGATGACCTGGCAATTTTGAGTTTTTCTGATATCTCTTCTTGAGATATGAGAGGATTGGAATTGATGAGGTCAAAAACCTCTTTTTCTCGTTCAGTCATAATTCCTCCTTCCGATAAGAAAGTTTATCTTATAAACATATGTTTATTGTAAATTTAAAAATGTTTTTTTTCAAGTTTTTTTTAAAATATTATGATTTCAATTTACCCTGGTAGATAATATATTTATATTTTTCAGATGGAGCCTGCTAATAAATTTGATACAAAATTATAAAATTAAGTTATAATAAAACTATAATAGTTCTTAAATCCTTGAAAAAGTTTGTTAAATTCAGTATGAACCAGGTGTCGCACAAGGAGGAATACCAATGAATTCAAAGCTGGAGAAAATCTTTGAAAAGAGTAAATCAGAAGAAATCTCCAATCTTGTAATAGATAATTCAGATTGAAATGATCCAAAAGTTATATACAGAGGCTAATTAAAAAAATTAATTTTTAAAATTATTTAGGGAGGATTACAATGGCAAAGGGTTTAGATAGAGACAGAGAGAGAAAGAGTAAGGTTTTATTTTTTGGAAAGGACCTGGCAAGAAGATCAAAATCAAGCTGTGAATTATGTGAAGCTAAAAATGAAAAACTAGAAATATATGAGGTTCCACCGGCAACTGAAGAACCTGATTTTGATAGATGTATGCTAATATGTGAGCATTGCAAAAAAATATTGAACAATTTCAATAAGGCAGGGGAGAATGATCTGAGATTTCTAAATTCTGCCGTATGGAGTGAGGTACCGATTGTAAAGGCTTTGGCAATTTATGCCTTAAGAAAAATAAGAGACAAGTATAACTGGGCAGAAGAAACTCTGGAGACTGTGTATATAGAGGAAGAAATAGAGGCTTTTCTTGATAAAATAGAACTTTAATATTTTTATAAAATACTGAATTTACACAGTGTTACTTTTCTCTTGAAAGAAAAGTAACCAAAAGTTCAAGGCTATGAAAAATCAGCTAAATAACCTTGAAAATCCAAGAAAAACTCGAAACTCACTACGCTCAGACATCGATTTTTTCTAAGGATTTTACTGCGGTTATTCTTAACGCTGATTTTATCAATGCCACTTACAGATCAAAAGATTCAAATGATTTTTAAAATCTTTTAAATCCTTTAAAGTCCTTAAAGTGCCTATTCGCAGGACGAGCGTGAAGAAATATGATCAATTTTACGTAAAGAAAATACAATGTTTGAGCGTAGCGAGTTTTGTATTTTTAGTAAAATTTATTATATTTTAGCTTGGACAAGACAAGGCTTGATTTTTGGTTCCTTTTCATCAAGGAAAAGTGACAGAAGCCTTTGGATAAATTCAATAATTTAACTTAAATCAAGAATAATAGATAAATGTAACAGGGGGAAGAGCATGAAAAAATTAATGGCATCTGTTTTTATGGTTATATCACTTGTTGTATATGGGCTAGAGATAGCTGCTCCTAAAGCACCTCCGAGCATACCGCTGCTGGCTATGGAGGGGATAGATATAAATTTTTACCAGGATGTTTCCACAGAGGTTGTTCCGAATATAATAAAGAAAAAGGGTGAAATCTATATAATTCCTGTGAATGTGGGGGCCAACCTTTATAACAAGGGTGTGGACATAAGACTTGTAGGAATAACAAGCAGAGGACTTTTGTCTCTTCTATCTAGCGAGATAGAAAATATTGAAGAATTAGACGGGGAAAAACTTTATATAGGGGGGCAGGGGTCATCCCCAGATGTGGTTATGAGGAATATTCTAGACAGCAGAAAGATCTCTCCTAAGATAAATTACAGGTCTTCAGGAGAGATTGCAAAACTTGCCATGGCTGGCAGGATAAACAATCTCGTGCTCCCAGAACCCTTGGCAACTATGGTACTTAGCAAAAACAAAAATTTTAAAAGGGTGGCGGAGCTTAAAGATCTCTGGAAAGGAAAAGAAATTCCCCAGGTAGGAGTATTTGTATCTGGTAAAGTCTATGATGAAAAATCTATAGAGGTAGAGAAATTTGTAAGGGACTACAGAAAGGCTCTTAAAAGAAAAAGTGAGAAAAAACTTTTGGAAAAATCCAGAGAAGAGTTTTCACTAGGACTTAGTATAGGGGAGCTAGAGGAATCTATGAAATATATGAATCTGACACTAGACACAAGGTGTAAAACATCTGTGGAACACTACCTAAGAGCTCTAGGGATAAAACTTCCTGGAGATGAGTTTTATGTCTGGTAAGAATTTAAAAGGTTCGATTTTTCTTTTGATCGTATGGCATGTGATCTCTATGAATACAGGACCACTGATTTTACCATCTCCTATTAGGATTCTGAATGTTTTTAAAGATAGTATACTTACTGGTGAAGGTATGCTAGAAACTTCTATTACGCTGTACAGATTTTTTATAGCCTATTTGGCCTCTTTGTCCTTTGGTATACTTTGTGGAGTGTGGATTTTCAAAAATAATGCCATAAAAAATTTTTTATGGCCCCTTATAACTATACTTCAATCGACTCCTGTTATATCATGGGTTCTTCTGGCACTGTTATGGTTTCCTTCTGAGGTGATCCCTTATTTTATTCTTGGAATGTTTACTCTTCCCGTGATAATAATAAGTACGTTTCATGGCCTGGAGGGGACAGATAAAAAATTACTGGAGATGGCTAGGGTTTACGGTGTAGAAGAGAGGGAAGTGTTTTCAAAGATAATGCTGCCTTCTATGCTATCCTCCCTCATGGGTGGGATAAAGATAACTGTAAATTCATCACTGAAAGTCCTAGCAACAGCAGAGATCATAGGGCGACTACCTAGAGGTATAGGGGGAGAAATGAATACAGCCTGGATAAATATAGAGACAGACTCCCTGCTGGCATGGACGATATACCTTATAATTCTCACAGGACTATTGGAAAAGCTGATCAGCACAGCTATAAAGATAAAATGGGGAAGGTATTTATGATAAGAGTAGAAAACCTATGCAAAAAATACGGGTCTAAAATAGTCATGGATAATTTCAATATAAACTTTGAAAAAAACAAGGTCTCTGTTCTATTGGGACCGTCAGGGTGCGGGAAAAGTACTCTCTTTAATATATTATCTTCTCTAGACAAGGAGTATAGGGGGAAGGTTGGTATAGATGGGAAAGTGAGCTATATTTTTCAAGAGGACAGGCTTATTCCGTGGCTTACAGTCGAGGAAAACCTCAAGTTGATACATTCACATGGAAAAATCATAGATGATGTTCTTGAGAGATTTCATGTGGACTCTAAAGCTAGAACCCTCGCTAGAAATCTGAGCGGTGGAGAAAAACAGAGGGTATCCATAGCCAGGGCTTTTTATCACGGAGGAGAAACCATCCTCATGGATGAAGCTTTGAGATCTCTAGATATGCTGTTAAAATTGAAAATTATAGAGGAGATGTCTGATAATATATCTAGAGAATCCAAGACTATGGTAATAATAAGTCATGATATACAGGAGGCTTTACTCATAGGAGACAGGATATTTATACTAGACATGGAACCTATGAGAATAGTACACAGTTATGACGTAGAAACTCCTAGAAAAAATAGGATTCTAAAGTCTGGAGAACTTTTAGACCTAGAAAAGGAAATTTATGAAAAACTTCTGGGGAAGAAAAATAAAATGCTGCCCAAATAAATTTAGGCAGCATTCTTTGATTTAGGAAAGGCAAAGACTATCTTTTGTGATAAGTTTTACAGTCCACATGATCACCAACAATAGACATATGAACACCTTTAGATGTACACTCATAAGATTTATTAAAAGAACATTCTGAAACTTTACACGCCCCTATACCACCGATAACGTCATCAAAACCACCTTTTGACGGACCAGCCATAAAAGTATCACATAGCGGTTCCTTGTCCCCTACATTTACAGCCAGGGTATGACACTTCTTATCCTTGTTGTAAATACAGTTGACAGCATCGCAATCCAAAACTTTAGACATTTTCACGTCTTTTTCACCTCCGTAGCCTTTCCTGTCATATTTTACTCTACAATATAAAAAGTTCCTTCTGAAAATAAAAATTTCTGTTTAAATTAGTGTTTTAAACGAAGGAGAATATTGGAATGTTAATTGACAAAATACAAAAAAATGATAGAATGATCAATGCGGTTAGATTTATAAAAAGTAAATATACAGTAAAAATCTTTTTTAGTTTAATAGAAATTAACATAAGTTATTAAAATATTTATATAATTAATTTCCATGAGGAGGAATAACATTGAAAAAAATCCTGTTTGTATTTTCAGTAATGCTTTTCGTTATAGGCTGTAATAGTAAGCCTAAAAGTCCGGAAAAAGTTTCAAAAAAAATTGAAAATGTGTCTACGAGAAGGGTGAAAAAGAGCCTAAATGAGTCAGATACAGTGGTGATTGATACAAGAAGTTATGATGAATATAATGGCTGGGATATCAAAGGGAAAGGGATACAGGGTCATATCAGTGGGGCTTACAATCTACCTGTTTCTTCTCTAGAGCATGAGGTTATAGAAGCCTCCCTTGAGAGAAAAGGGATAACTAAGGAAAATAAGATAATTTTATATGGTGACGATACAAGTATGGCAGAGATACTTTCTGATAAGGGCTATGATGTGTCTGTTTATGAGGATGGAATAGAAGAGTGGAGTAAGAAAAAATATCCCATGGAAAAACTTCCAAGATATGAATCTCTTGTACCTGTGAGCTGGTTAAAAAAATTACTTGAAGGAAAAGAGATCCCTGAGTATGATGGCAGACCTGTAAAAGTTTTTAATGTAGGTTGGGGAGAAAATGGTAAATTTCATAAAAACGGTCATATTCCAGGGTCTTATTACGTTCATACAGGCTGGTTTGAAGAGGGGCCTCTCTGGAATAGGGTGAGCGATAAAGATATAAAAAGTGAACTTGAAAAATTGGGGATAACCAAAGAAACTCTTGTAATTGTTTACGGAGATGACCCTATGCCTGCGTCAAGATTTGCGATAATATGTAAATATGCAGGTGTTGAAGACGTAAGACTTGTAAACGGTGGATGGAAAGCTTGGCAGGAAGCAGGGTATACTAAAGAGGTTGGTATAGAGTTTCCTGAACCTGTGGATGATTTTGGTATGAAAGTTCCTGGGAATCCTGAGATTATAATAGATCTTCCTGAGGCCGAAAAATACTTGAAAAGCAAAAGAAGCGATCTTGTGAGTATTAGAAGTTGGAAAGAATATACAGGAAAAATAAGTGGCTATGATTATATTAAGCCAAGAGGAAGGATAAGAGGGGACAAATGGGGGATGGGTGGATCTGACCCTTGGCATCTAGAGGATTATCGTGCAGAATACGGAACTTACATGAGACCTTATAACGAGATTCTAAAGATGTGGGACGATTTACAAATAGATACAGACAAAAAGATCGCCTTTTACTGCGGGACAGGTTGGAGAGCCAGTGAAGTTCTTTTCTATGCTTATGTCATGGGATTAAATAAAATATCCCTTTATGATGGTGGATGGAAGGAATGGTCAGAAAATCCGGAAACTGAGGACAAAATTTTGACAGGTGAACCTGAAAACTTAAATGAAGAAAAATATTAATAAATAAAAAACCTCCGGATTCTGGAGGTTTTTTATTTATTTAGTGTTTTATAGATTTCATAAGATTTACTATGGGATTGTCCATAAGTTTGTCCACATATGCTTTTTTACCAAGTTTACTAAATGCTTCTGCATATGTAGGATAGGGGTGAATTACAGCAGAGAGCTTGTCTAGGGAAAGAGAATTTGCTTTTATTGCCTGTATTTCGCATATTAGTTCCCCTGCTCTGTCAGCTAAGATTTGGGCTCCCAAAATTCTTTTTTTGTTGTCACAAATAATTTTAATTTTAAAGATATCGTCTTTTTTTGTCTTTGCCCTGTCTAGTTCATCTTTTTCTAGAAAATAAACATGAATATTGTCGTGTTTTTCACGGGCTTCTTCTTCAGTCAGACCTGCACTGGCGAGCTCAGGCTGGGTAAATGTGGTCCATGCTACATGTGAGTAGTCTACTGATTTTTTAAGAGGCGTGAGGGCATTTTGAACAGCTATAATCCCCTGATAATTTGCCATATGTGAAAATTGATAAGGGCTTGCAACATCTCCTACAGCATATATATTATGAATATTTGTCTGGAGGTGCTTGTCCACCTCTATACCCTTTTTATTATACTCTATTCCCGCACTTTCAAGCTTTAGAGATTCTGTATTTGGCTTTCTGCCTACAGCCACCAATATGGACCCAGCAGATAACTCTATTTTTTCACCATTTTTTTCCACCGACAGGATAATCTTGTCTCCATCTTTTTTTACTTCTACAGCCTTTGTATTTATATGGATATTGACACCTTCATCTGCAAGTTTTTCCCTAAGGATGTGGGCAAACTCCTGCTCCTCCCTGAAAAGGATATTGTTTAGCATCTCCACTAGGTGAATCTCGACCCCTATACGGGTTAAAGCCTGTGCCATTTCAACGCCTATGGCCCCACCGCCTAATATGATCATGGAGTCAGGAAGATCTTCAAGCTTAAACAAAGACTCGTTTGTAAGGTATTCCACAGTGTTTAATCCCGGAATCTGAGGGATGAGTGGGGAAGAGCCTGTTGCAATAATAATGCTCTTTCCGTTAAATGTGTTTTCTCCCACTTTGACTGTCTTATTTTCTGTGAATTCAGCTTCTCCCTTGAGAAAATTAATTCCCATTTTTTCAAGGACTTCAGGAGTTTCGTATGAGTATACATCCTGGATTACACTTCTCACGTCTCTCATTATTTCCAATGTGTCAGGCTTAAAATCACAGTATTTTTTTGCAGAGTGGATATCTTTTGATATATTTATGAGGGCCTTGCTGGGGACACATCCAGACCAGGTGCATTCTCCTCCGGTTTTGTCTTTTTCTATAAGGAGTACTGATTTGCCAAAGCCTTTGGCAGTAATGGCACAGGTCAATCCTCCTGCCCCTGCTCCTATTACAATGAGGTCAAAGTCAAAAGTCATGTTTATTCCTCCACAAAATTATTTTTTCAGGGAAGATTCAATGCTATCTTTTTTACGAAGCACAGCATGTCCCTTCAGACAAACATATACTTTGATTTTTTAATACATCCTCTAATTTATCCATAAAAATATCGATATCTTCTTCTGTTATATCAAATGACATTACAAATCTAGATTCTTTTTTGTATTCATTCCATAGGTAAAAGTATGAAAATTCCTGCATCTCTGCAACTGCATCCATAGGTATCTTGGCAAAGACAATGTTTGCCATGACGTCATTTGTTACTTCTACACCTAGGTTGACAAGTTTTCTCTTTAGATACTTTGCCATTCTGTTGGCTGTAGATGCATTTTTGTGCCATAAGTTGTCCTCTAAAAGTCCTAAATACTGAGCAGATATAAATCTCATCTTTGAATGAAGCTGAAGGTTTTGCTTACGAAGTCTTTGAAAATCTTCAGCAAGCTCTTTTTTGAAAAATACGATGGCCTCTCCAAACATAAGACCGTTTTTTGTACCTCCGAAGGATAATACATCTACACCGCAGTCAGCAGTCATCTCTTTCAGAGAACATCCTAGGGCTGCAGCAGCATTTGAAAGTCTGGTACCGTCCATGTGAAGAAGCATGTTGTTTCTTTTTGCAAAGGCAGAAATATTTCTTATTTCAGCAGGAGTGTATACCGTCCCTATCTCTGTAGCCTGAGTTATAGAGATTATATGAGCCTCTGGCTTGTGAAAAGATCCTTTAAAAGATAGGAATTTCTCAGCTGCCTTTATGCTGAATTTCCCGTCTTCAGATGGGACAGGAAGCAGCTGCATCCCGGTTATCTTAGTAGGCGCCCCGGCTTCGTCCTGGAATATATGAGCCGTCTCAGGGCAGAGGACACATGTTGCTCTCCCCTTCATAGCCTCTAGTGCTAGCACGTTGCACCCGGTTCCGTTGTATACGAAAAATACTTCTACATCTCCAAAAACTTCTTTGAATTTTTCTTTGGCTTTTATAGTTATAGGGTCCAATCCGTAGGCGAAGGTATGTCCCTGGTTGGCCTCTATAAGTTTTTCCATAATCTTTGGGTCTACCCCGCTAAAATTGTCACTTGCAAACGTTCTTTCCATCTTTTATCCCCCCTAAAATTATCTATAGATAAATATTTAATAATACTAAAAAATCCGGATGAGATACAAAAAAGGCTACAAAAAATGCAGCCTCTAGAAAACAAGTGATTGTTTTCCTCTGTCCATTTTACCTGAGAGTATTACTCCTTCGGCGACTGACTAAACAGTTCTCTCCAGAGGCTCGTCCAGCATAGGTCCGCTTTACCTGAGAGTTTTACTCCTTCGGTGGCTGATAAAACAGCTCTCTCCCTATACCTTCGTCCGACTTTATTAAGTTTTATTTATTGCAGTTATTCTATAGCATTTTCAGACAAATGTCAAAGAAAATTTGAAAAAATACTTAAATTAGGACTTTGGTCCTAATTTTTTGGACAGGAATTTAAAAGATAAATTATATAAGATCATAAAATTTGCATAAATTAAGTTACATGGTGCTCCAGAATTCCTCTGTAATTACTTCTTTATATTTTAACATTTCTTCAGAGGCCTCTTTTACAATGTCTTCAATCACCGGAGTCAAGCCTGTTATTGATACAGTGGCGAATAATGTGTTGTCTTTATTAAAAATCGGAACTGCGATACTACTTATACCTAGTCCTGTTTCTCCAAACTCTGAAGAGTAGCCATTTTTATCTATCTTTTTAAGATTTTCTAACAGTATATTTTTATCTGGAATGGTAAATTTTGTATATTTTTCAAAATTTAAATCTTCAAAAGCAGGGGCATTTTTACTATATTTTAAAAATAATTTTCCTGAAGATGTCGCATGTAAAGGGAGAGGCTGATAATCTTCAGTTGCCAGGATGTAGTATGAACTCTCTGGATTAACTGTTTTTACACTCATAATTTCTGATCCAAAAACTATCTGAAGCCTGCTTGAAACTTTATATTTTTCTGCAAGTTCTTTCAGATAAGGCTTTGCTATAATTTTAATTTTATTTACTGTATTTGAGTATGACAGATTGGATTTTGTAATATAAAAACTTCCCAGAGAATAGGTGTTATTTTCCACATTGTGATCTAAAAGATTATTAAATACTAAAGTATTTGTAATACCTCTGGTGGTATTGATATTTAATCCTAATTTCTCGCTGATATTATTTAAAGTCAAAGTTTTATTATTATTGTCAAAGCAATTTATTATATCTATCGCTCTTTGTATCGACTGAATTAATTTCATATGTACCTCCATTTAGTAAATAATTCTAAGTATATTTTAAATTAATCGAAAAAAAAAAGCAATCTTTATGTAAATTACATTTTTTTTCAAAGATATCAAATAAAATGGATGGTTAAGCTTCTAAAGATGAATTTTTAATGTGCCGTTCTAGGCACAAAAACTCCATATCAGAAAAAAGGGTGTTGACAAAAGATCAAAAACAAAGTAAAACTATATTATAGTCAAATAAACTACATTATCGTTTAAAATAAAGGGGGATTATATGGAAAACAAACCAATTTGTTATGTACCAGGGCGTAAAATACCTGAGCTTTACAGTGGGACACCTACGTTTTTAGGTCTGCCTAAGATATCAGATGAGGAGACTTTAAAAAAATCTGATATAGTTATTATGGGGGTACCTTGGGAAGGAGTATGCACATACGGGAATTATTCGATGTGTGAACTAGCCACAAAAACCATAAGAGAGGCATCAGTGAGATACGGAGGATTTTTACCTGAATTTGACATTGATGTTTTTGATCATTTTACCGGAGGAGACTTTGGGGATTCAATAACTCAGAATGGAAATTATGATCTGACTTTCAGGAACATGAGAGAGAAATATTCTCAAATTTTAGAAGCTAAGAAATTCCCTGTTGTTTTCGGGGGGGATCATTCAATTTCCTATCCGTTAATTAGTGAATTTGCAAAGGCTCATAAAGGAAGAGTCGGAGTTATCCACTTTGATGCCCACATGGATAATATGGATTCGTTTGGAGAAGAAAAGTATGCAAGATGTTCTCCATTTCATAGATTATATGAAGATGAAAATATAGATCCTACTAAAATGGTTCATATTGGTATAAGAGGACCTAGAAATAATCCATCTGGACTCAAAGAGGCTAAAAAATACGGTGCTACTGTTATAACAGGAATGGAAATAAAAATGAAGGGCTATATAGAGTCAGTAAAAAAAGCTATTGAAATTGCTAAGAATGATACAGATGCAGTTTATGTAACGATATGTTCTGACATACTGGATATTGCAAATAATCCGGCGGGGCCTCCTGATCCGTGTGGATTAACAACTTTTGAACTGGCAATGATGCTTTATGAATGTGGAAAAGCAGGAGTAGACGGATTTGACTACGTTGAAATCTACCCTGGGAAGGATCCGCATGGAACTTCTTCACACACTGCTGTATGGATGACTATTTATTTGTTGGCTGGAAAAGCGGAAAGGAAAGCTAAGGGGCTTTAAATAATTAGAATATAGGGGGCATCTATAAATGAATCTAAAAAGAATTGCTCTAATAATACCTCATACAGACACTACGCTCGAAACTGATTTTCAAAACTTTTTACCTGATGAGTATATACTTCATACACAACGGATTTGGTTAGATGAAGTAGGAGAAGAGTCGGAAAAAAGGATGGTAGATGAAAACTTGCCAAAGGGTTTAAAATACCTTAAAGGAATAGCAGAATATGATGGAGTTGTATTTGGGTGTACCTCAGCATCTGCAGTTTATGGTAAAGAGGGTTTAAATAGACTAGAAAAATACTTAAGTGAAGAGTTTAATTGCAAAAGTATTAGTGCTTTCGGAGCAATTCTTGAAGATTTACAAAAAATAAATGTGTCTTCTGTGGGATTGATTACACCGTACACAGAAAGTGTTAATAAATTTATGATCAAAAGCATGGGGCAATTTAACGTAAATATAAACTTCGAAGCAGGTTTAGGCTTAAGCGATGATTGTGAAATTTCAAAAGTTAAGCCTGAAGAAATTATTGGGTTTATAAAAAAGCATTCTGAGAATATAAAGAAAAACTGTGATGCTCTCTTAATATCCTGTACAAACTTCAGAGCAATGGAAGTTAGGGAAGAAATAGAAGCAATTCTAGGGATTAAGGTAATTACAAGCAATTATAGTATATGCAATTGGTTGACACATGGGGATCCGTATTGAGTTAACAACGATCTTTTATGACTGTGGGAAGTCAAGGTTAGATTTGACTATGTTAAAAATTACCATTGGAAAGATACACACGGAACCTCTTCACGTACAGAGGTGTAGATGACAATTTATTTGTAGGCTGGTTTAGCCGAGAGAAAGGCTAAAAATAAAATAGGATGATTAATAAGGGGGCTAATTATGAGTCAAGAGATTTTAGAACAGACTGGATCAAAATTTTCCTTGAAAGACAAAATAAAAGCTATGGGACCGGCAGTTGTCATTGTAGGTTCTTTCCTGGGACCGGGAACTGTGACAACAGCAACCAGAACAGGAGCAGGTTTTGGATATGGATTACTCTGGACTATTGTATTTTCAATTATTGCAACAATCATTTTGCAGGAAATGTCTGCAAGATTGGGGATAATAACGCAGAAAGAGCTATCTGAACATATTATAGATATATTTGAAGAGAAGCCTATGCTAAAATCAATAGCAATATTATTTGTCGGTGGAGCTATTACTTTGGGTGGTATAGCTTATATGTCCGGAGACCTAATAGGTACTTCCCTCGGTGTTTCCAATGTTACTGGAATTCCAACAAATTACGTTGCTCCAATTATTGGTGTAATAATATTATTTATTATTAATATGGGAGATGTAAAGTGGTTGGAAAAAATACTTAGTGTATTAGTTGCCTTAATGGTCTTTGTCTTTGTAGTAACAATGGTTGTAGTTAAACCAGATCTTGGTGAGATGGCAAAAGGTTTTGTTCCGGTTATTCCTAAAGGTGGACTGATGAACTGTATTGCACTTATTGGTACGACAATTGTTCCTTATAATCTTTTTATTCACTGTTCAAATGCGAAAAAACACTGGAAAACTCCTGAAGAATTAGAGCTTTCCAAATGGGGAACCTATGCCGCTATTACAGTTGGTGGTATCATAACTGCTTCTGTTATGATTACAGCAGCAGCAGTCATGAAGGGAATGCCGGTAAACTCAGCGGCAGATATGGCTGTACAATTAGAACCAACATTAGGAAAATATTCTAATATATTTATGAGTGTCGGTCTCTTTTCAGCAGGGCTTTCATCAGCAATTGTGACACCCCTTGGAGTTTCTTATGTACTAGGTGGACTTCTTGGATGGAAATTAGATAAGAGTGATAAGAGATTTTTATACACAAATATTGGTATCCTTCTGCTTGGAATAATAGGTTCTGCAACTGGAATAAATCCTCTGAGCATAATAATTGCAGCCCAGGCATTAAATGGAATCTTTTTACCTGTTATTGTAATTTTCCTGGTGTATATAACTTGTTCTGAAAAGGTTCTTGGAAAGTATGCCAACAGTCCAATAGTTAAAATTTTAGGTATATTGATAAGTATAATAACTTTTGTTCTTGGTACATCAAGTGTTTTATCAGTTATAAAAACATTGTTTTAATAGCTATGAATTAGTATTTAAATTATAAATCTGGATATTCTATATTTTTAGTTTTTCAAAAAAATTGTAAAAGTGATTTTGGATTTTAAAAATACACTAGAGCTTAGACCCCAAAAATGCTAGGTGGTTTAGGCTCTAATTTTTAACTGATGATTTTTAATTAGGAGGTAGTGTATGCAAGAGTTGTTAACTAATTTAGTTGAAAAATACAGGGAATATTCGGTTAAAGGAAAAGTGGCAAATTATATCCCAGGACTGAGTCTAGCCAATCCAGAGGACCTTGGAATAGTAGTGTGTGATAAAAGTGGGGAAATTTACTCTTCAGGAGAGGCAGATAAATTGTTTACAATTCAAAGTATTTCAAAGATCATAACACTTATGCTTGCAATTCTAGATAATGGAGAAGATTACGTATTTTCAAAAGTGGGAATGGAACCTACAGGAGATGCTTTTAATTCTATACAAAAGTTAGAGACGTGCAAATCACACAGACCCTACAATCCAATGATAAATGTAGGGGCAATAGCAGTAAGTTCAATGATAAAAGGTGAAAGTCCAGAAGATAAATTCAGAAGGGTGCTTGATTTTTTCAAAAAAATTTCAGAAAATCCTGATTTAAATTATGACAGCGATATATATCTTGGGGAAAAGATGACAGGTAACAGGAACAGGGCCATGGCTTATTTTATGAAAAATGATGGGATAATAGATGGTGAAGTAGAGGAAGCACTGGATGTTTATTTTAAACAGTGTTCTATAAAAGTATCTGCGCTTGATCTTGCCAAGATAGGACTTTTTCTTGCAAATGACGGGGTAATAAGCACCGGAGAGAGAGTTATTTCAATAAACACAGCCAAAATAGTAAAAAGTCTGATGATCACATGTGGTATGTATGATGGATCAGGTGAATTTGCAGTAAAGGTCGGGATACCTTCAAAATCTGGTGTAGGGGGTGGAATCCTGTCAGTTGTTCCTGGAAAGATGGGGATAGGTGTTTATGGTCCAGCTCTCGATGAAAAAGGGAATTCAGTTGCAGGAATTGCACTTATGGAAGAACTCTCAAATGAATTATCACTTTCCATATTTTAAGATAAAAATGGATTAAGAATATAGATAAGGAGATGAATAATCAGTGAATATTCAAAATTCAGTATTTTCTTCTGAGGATATAAAATTTAAAACTATTGGGGAATCTGATCCTGTCATTTCAACTTTGGAATGGCTGTGTTATAAGTTAATGGATGTGGAATTCTCTTTTAAAGTAGGTGCTTTAATATCTGAAAGAAAACTTGAAAGGAGCTCTTATCGTTCCGGATATCGTCCAAAAAGGTTTGATACCAGAATAGGTCCTATCCACTTAAAGGTTCCAAAACTAAGAAAAGGCGGGTATATCCCATTTTTTTCCAGTGACAGAGTGAAATCGGAGATAGAACTTCTTAAAGTTGTAAAAGAAGCCTACATTACTAAAGTTTCAGAGCAGAAGATTAATAAACTTGCTGTAAATCTTGGAATGGATTATATAACAGATGAACAAACATCTAAGATTTCAAAAGAATTGAACAAATATGTAAATGAACAGAAAAATGCATGTCTTGAAAAGCTTACCAATTCATAAAAAGTCTCGAGTATTTTTGTGGAACTATAAGAGGTGGCTCACCCTGCCGATTTCTTATCTAAAAATTAAAAACTTTAACATTAGTATTTTTTAAGAAAAATAATTTATAACAGGTCTTAAAATTAAGATTCAATACAATAATTGAGTAGACAACTCATTGAGAGTTTTAATGACATTAAATTAATACCAACTCATAAGTTGTCTATTTTTAATTTTTTGTGAAAATTAATATAAGAGATTTGTTTTTATATAAAACCAGGCGATAAAATAAGCTTATATTTAGAAAAGTTAAATATTTTCAGTCTGAATTATAAAAGGATAACAAGAAATGACTTTGAATATTTTTTCTGACGGGATAATGACAGGCAGATGAAGTGGAGTAAGAGGTGATCCTATGATAAATCTGATTTTTTTCTGGATGGTAGTTTTCATAATAATTTATTTTTTTACGAGGGAGTCCAACTCTTCTTATGATAAGGAAAAAGATGAAAATATTATAGTTTCTGAAGATATTCGCTTTGAGATTCTAAAAAGAAAGGAGGTGGAAGACTTTTTTGATGATAGACTGACAGATTTGGAGAAAGAAAACCTTTACGGTATCTTTGAAAATAGATGTTTTAAATGCAAGAGCGAAGAGGATCTTTCTACAGATCATCACCTGCCTATATCAAAGGGATATCCACTGAAAGATGAAAAGGCAGGACTGAATGCAGTGCTTTTGTGTAAGAGGTGCAATGGGAAAAAACAAAATAAGCTTCCAGGTGAGTTTTATACCAAGGAGGAACTTTTAAAACTTGAAAACCTCGGTATAAGAAGTCATCTTTATTATTCTTCTAAAAGGATAATAAATTTAGAGAGAAGAGTTCTGTCGGGGAAAATAAAATTTCTACAGGAGAGTGTGGCAAAGGGAGAAAATATAAAGTTCGTATATTTTAACCAGCGAGACCCTCTCTTTGTCAGGGAGGAGGAGGAGATAATGCCTATTAGAGTAGTCAGCAGAAAGAAGTTTCTGTATAGGGGGTGGACCTGGGAGTGGTTTTTGCATTGTGAAGGAGAGAGGAAAAGGATTTTTAATATAAGGTGGATGTATCATTTGGAAAAAACCTTGGAAAAATAAGACGGAGGTTTAATTTAAAATTTCAAGTAAGAAGAAATAAATTAATGGATCAATTCAGCAAATAAAATCTGGGTTATCAAATTGGAAAAATAAAAAAATGCTATAGATTTGATTATGAAATCTTTTTAAATTTGGTATTTGCAAAGGTGAATTTTATATTTTCAGAGAGAACCCTTTTAAAATAAGACTTGACAACACCATTTCAGTGTACTATGATAAGGTGAAAAATTAATAAAATCTCCATATAATCTTCAAATAAGGTGAAGAGTTTCTACAAGTCGCCGTAAATGACTTACTATGGCCATATAATTTGGTTTTATTTTTTAAACCGTTCCAAGTGGCCCTTTAATAGGGCCTTTTTTAATATTTTAACTTCAGGAGGGTTTTAGGAAAATGGAGAATTTTTTCAAATTGAAAGAACACAACACAAGCATTAGACAGGAAGTTGTTGCAGGAATTACTACTTTTCTGACGATGGCTTACATTATTTTTGTAAATCCAGCAATATTAAGTGCTGCAGGAATGGATAAGGGGGCTCTTATTACAGTCACTTGTTTAGCAGCTTTTATAGGTACTGCCTTTGCTGGTCTATGGGTAAATGTTCCCTTTGCTATGGCGCCTGGAATGGGACTTAATGCATTTTTTACCTATACACTGGTTATGGGTCATGGGGCTACATGGCAAGAGGCATTAGGAGTTGTATTCATTTCCGGAGTAATATTCCTTGTTTTAACATTTACAGGTTTCAGAGAAAAGATAATTAATGCCATTCCGTCACAGTTAAGACTTGCTGTGGGAGCCGGAATAGGTCTTTTCATAGCTTTTATAGGTATGCAAAATATGGGACTTATCGTAAGTAACCCTGCCACTTTGGTAGGATTAGGACCTCTTAACACACCTGTACTTCTAGGCCTTATTGGTTTTGGTGTAATGGGATACCTTGAGATGAAGAGAGTAAAGGGTGGAATACTGGTAGGAATAATTGTAACTACAGTACTGGGAGTTGTATTCAAAGAGGTAGCTTTACCTACTAGTATAATAGCAATGCCTCCCAGCATCGCACCGATAGCATTCAAATTAAATATCCTAGGAGCCCTTAAAATATCGCTTTTTGGATCTATATTCTCATTCATGTTTGTAGACTTGTTTGACTCTGTAGGAACGATAATGGCGTGTGCTCACGAGGCTGAAATGATAGATGAAAAGGGTAAAATTCAAAATATAAGTAAACTTCTTGAGGCTGATGCTATAGCTACAGTTATCGGGTCTCTTTTGGGGACATCTACAACTACGACTTATGTAGAGTCTGCATCTGGAATAGCTGAAGGGGGAAGAACTGGACTTACTGCTATGACCACTGCGGTTTTATTCATAGTAGCGTTGTTCTTTGCACCTCTTATAGGTATTGTACCGGCCTTTGCAACTGCACCGGCACTTATGCTCGTGGGAATATATATGTTTAAGAATCTTCTTGATATAGATTTTCATGATATAGAGGTAGCCATACCGAGCTTCCTTACAATTATACTTATGCCATTGACTTACAGTATATCTACAGGAATCGCTTTTGGATTTGTATCATATGTAGCTGTTTCTGTTTTTTCAGGAGATATGAAAAAGATAAAACCTACAATGTGGTTCATAGGAATATTATCTGTAATAGAATTAGTATTTTAATTGACAGAAAAAATGCACCTGGATAACGGAAAAAGTTCCGTATCCAGGTGCATTTTTTTAATATAATAAAATTTTATTTGAAACCTATTCTAGTTCAAGGAATAGGAAATGGCATTTTATATCATACAATTCCTCTATACCGTCTTTTTTGAGCATATCTCTTATGGCATTCTCATAGATTTTCATCTGATCCTCATCTTTTTCGCCGGTTTTATAGTCGACGATGACTATCTCTCCCTTATTTCCATCCTTTGCTTTTTTTATCATTAGTCGGTCTATTCTTCTTACAGAGTTCTTTTCATCCAGTATTTTGTATTCCCTGTGGATATAATCCCATTCTTTGCTGAAGATCCAGCTGTTGTTCTCAAAGAATTTTTTTATGCCGTCTCCTTCAAAGATATTAGCCATCATCCTTTCACCGAGCATGTTTCCGTATTTTGACAGAGTGAGTTTTTGAGACTTTTGAAGTTCTTCTGGACTTAAGTGTGTTATATTTTCTAAATAATGATGAACCGCACTCCCACGTTTTCTTTTAAATTCTTGATCTAAGGTCATATTGTAAGAGAAGTTTTTCTTTTTTATTTTATTTTCTATGAGAGCATCTTCAGCTATTCTATAGTTATCAAGTTCCTGGTTAAAGGAAACTTCACCTACTTCGGAAGGGATGCTTTCTGCAGGAGTTTCTCTGAAAAAACCGATATTTTTCATATCAAGACTTTCATTGTCCTCTGAGCCCATGGCTTTTTTCAGACCATATAAAATTTTATCATCCTTTTCTGCTAGTTTTCCTCTATCTATGCCGGCATCTATGAAAACCATAAGATTTCTCTTTGGTCTGGTCATGGCCACATAGAGGTTGTTTAGCTCTTCCATCTCATCTTTTAACTTATCCTCTTCCACAAAATTCATATTGAGGAACTTTAATATATATTTGTATGAGGAGTGGGTAAGAAGGTAATCTTTTACATTTTCATAGGTTTCATCCATTTTCAGATAAAATTTTAGCCCCCTGTATGGGATGTTTTTAGTTGAAAGCTGGTGGTAGAAAAACTCGGTTTCAAACTCAAGCCCCTTTGATTTGTGGATACTCATTATATTTACTGCATTTATCTCCTCTACAGCTATCTGTTTAAGTATATCTCCCCCTGCATTTTCTTCTGAAAAAGCAACAAAATCCTCTATACTTTTATATTCTTTAAGAATCTCGTAAAATCTGAGAAGATTTTTTACATCGGAGTTTGTGGGGAATATTTCCAGTATACCAAGATCCCTTACCAAGGAAAGAGCCAGGTCATCTAGACGGCCTACTCCGTCTCTTGTATTCACTTGGAATGAACCGAGGAATTTACTCCTGAATCCCTTTACAAGGCCTAGATATACCTTAGAGACCTCAATACTGTCTCTGATACCAGAAAGATACTCCATGACCTCTGAACGCCTTGTAATGAGTTCTTTTAGCTGCTGATCATCTATGTTTACGACATCACTTCTCATAAATTCTAGCAAATAGATGAACTCTCCATAAGCTAGATATTTTAAGAGGGAGTAAATTCCCTTTACAGCTCTGTGATCTAAAAGACTGCCGCTTGAGTTTATTATGAAGGGGATATGATTTTCTGCCAGTTTCTCAGAAATGGCGATGAGCTCTTTATTTTTTCTGGCTACAATCCCAACTTTACTGTAATTAGTGATATTCTGTTGAAGCATCTCCACCATTGCATCAAAAGAACTGCTGGTATCATCTTTACAATTAATAACTGTCTGGACAAATCCTTTGTCCTTTGATTCCAAGTATTTCACATTTTCATAGTTCCAAGTTTTGTCCTCATCTCCGTACTGATCCCTTATGGATGAAAACAACTTATTTACAAAGGAGATGATTGTTTTTTCACTTCTGTAGGATCTCTCCATGGTTTCATTCTCACCGCCGATAATCTCAGGGAGTTTTTCAAAAAGTTCCTTTTCTCCTCCACGCCATCCATAAATGCTCTGTTTTTCATCTCCTACACAGATCACCTTGTTAGCTCTGTTTACGATGGATTTTAGAATTTTCCACTGGAGTATGCTTGTATCTTGGAATTCATCGATAAACACAGTCTTTATGTCGCCCTCGGTGAGTTGGTAGAAATAGTCTGTGACCTCGTTATTTTTTACAAGTGTGAGCTTGGGGTCATTAAAATATTTGAAAGTATAGGTAGATATATCTGTATGTGTAAATCTTTTTTCTCTGAATTTTAACTCATCATAGTTAGAAAAGATAAACTCTACAAAATCAAAGAGATTTTCCTCATAGGGAATAACTTTTGAATTGAAGATAAATCTAGAAAGCTGTACTTTAAATATAGAATATGCCTCTATAAGTCTTGCCACATGTTCTTCCGTCCCTTTTATCTTGGCAGTAGGATTGACAAAGGACTTTACCCAAAAAGTGTCCTCTTCTAGAAAAACTTTAAAATTTTCAGTAATAAATTTAAGTTTTTCTGTCTCGGTCTCTTTTGAGAGATATTTTTTAAAAGCCGTTTTGAATCCGTCCATGATATTTTTAGAGGGGTTCTTTATCTTCCCTGCTTCCTCAATATCGGTCTTCATATTGTCAAGAAGGGTCACAAGGTTGTCTGTGTCATAGGAATCCCTTTTTTTTCTGTTGAAAAGCAGGAACTTCCACCTTTCACCTAGGATATTTTTTATCAGTGTAAGATAAGCCTCTATATCCTTTTCTGCATTTTCATAAAGAAAGTCCTTAAATTTTTCGAAAGATGTCTTTTTTTCCAAAAGTTTTTCCAAAATTTTAAGATGAAACTCTTTGTTTCTTTCATCATCGATTATCTCGTAGGAATAAATTCCAAGACTGGGTGCGATTGATTTTTTAAAGATTATATTTGTAAAGCTGTCGATTGTATGAATTTTCAGCCTGTCCTTGTTTTTCATAATCTCAGAGTAGACATCAGATAGTCTTTCGGTATCTACGGCGAGATCTGGATAAAGTTTTTTTATGTTTTCTAATATTTCTTGGGACTCGTCTCCGCCTGTGACAATTTCTTTCAGAAAAGATAGTATCCTCTCTCTTATCTCTCCGGTGGCCTTTCTTGTGAAGGTCATAACCATAATCTCCTGAAAATTTTCGCCGAGGAGAAGACTGGCGATATATTCTAGTGAAAGGCGGTAAGTTTTTCCGGTACCGGCACTTGCTTTCAAAATTTTTCTACTCTTCATTTTCCCACCTCATCCTGCATACCTGCTGATATTCACACCCATTACAGGTGCTGTGTTTTTCTGTCCTTTTGTACGATGGATGGGATATGAATTCTCCTAGTTGCTCCTTCATGTCATCAGAAGTGAGAGGGTTTTTCCTATCACTGTAATCCTCTAGCTTTCCATCCCAAGCATTAAAGATATATTTTTTTGCCTTGTTTTCCTCTCCGTAGTATAGAATAGAGTAAAAATCAAGCTGTCTCGGATCTCCCTGGCCTGTTTTATAGTCTAGGATATAATTATCACGATCCCCCTCTATAATTAGGTCTATCCTTCCGCTTAATACTACCTTTAGTTTTTCATCTATGAGTTTTACTTTTTTACTTTTTTCCCCTGCAAAACTCCTTATATCCTGATCTCCTATGGTTTTTTCAATGTTTTTATAAAATCCTTTGATTCCTTGGAGAAAGACTGGAAACATGACCTCTCTGTAATAATTGTCCAGGTGAAAAGGAATCTGAAGCCTTCTTTTAGAGAGTGATTTTCTGAGTATACCCTCTATATCTAAATGTTCAAGGGAGAAATTTTTATTTTTTATTTCCTCCTTCTTCTGACTGGCAATCTCTTCCATTACCTCGTGGATTATTATTCCTATAGTTCTAGGGGAAAGCTTTGATTCTGTCTCTCTTATCTGGCGGCTCAGAGAGGCTATATTTTGTAGATAATATTTGTATGGACAAAGTGTAAGAAGTGAGTAGTCGTAGCTCCCGAGTTTTATGATTCCTTCTGAAAAATCACTGTCACACTTTGGAAGAGAATTTTCCATTGGCTTCCTATTTGCAATGGAACCGCCCTTAAAAAGGCTTCTTGCCATGGACAGTACATCTCTCTGTTCATATTTTGATTTTGTGATATTTAGTCCATAGTTTAGCATGAGTTCTTCTATGAATGGGGAGCTGTCTAGATCGTTCTCTTCGTTTTTCATGCTAAAAACCCATGCTCTTTTGCAGTTGAACAGGCTCTGGAAAAATCTGTATTTTTCCTTGAGCCTCATTTCTTCCGAGGACAGGAGCCCATTTTCTTCACGCTGGACCTCTGTGAGAAGGAAATTTTTTGTATTTTTACCAGGAAGTGTCTTTCCAGAAACATCAATATAAACGGCTTTTTCCTTTAGAAATGAGGACTCATCTCCAGCGGATTTTATTTTTGCAGGGGTGAGGTCATTTCGAGGAGAGAGTTTCACCTCTTTGAGCTGCATATATTTAAGAAGAAGCTTATATAGGGGCTCTGCCTTGCTTTTACCGAAATAATCTTCCCAGCAAGTGTGCATATCTAGCATCTCTAGAGACTTTACCTCAGAAAGAGATTCAAAATATTTGTTAATGGAGTCTACGTAGATATCTTCATCTAGTTCACTAAATCTAAAAAAATCCTCTTTACCCATAAGGTCTATGAGCTCTCCTGCACCTGAAACCTCACTTATCCTGCATATATCTTCGATTATTTTGGAGAGTTTCCCCAAAAATGCAAATATCTTGCTCTCCGTTTCCTCAGATGGTTTTTTTCTGTCCATAAGCACTCTAAGAAGCTCATCATCAGTGATGATTTTTTTTGTTATATACTGGTATTCATTTTCTATTATTTTAGAGAAAAAATAATTGTCTTCTTGATTAATCGTATAATAATCAGAGAAAATCCTGTTTTCCAAGGCATTAAGTATAGTCTGTGTGGAAAAATACAAAGTTTTTTCCTGATTTTTATCATAAGAATATATTTTAGTTGTTATTCCAGAAAGAATTTCATACTGAAGTTCCATAAAGCGGTAAAGGTTTGTATTTTTAAGAATATTTTTGTGCCCTGTAAATATCCTAGGTGCAAAGTTAGGGTAGATGCTATTTTCAGGACTCTGAGAAAAAAGTTCGATACTATCTTCTTTCATAATGTCAATCAGGTTGACCAACTGATGCATATCATCAGAAACTTGTATAACCTCTATATTATTTGATTTTTCAGGAAATGTAAATTTTTTAATTTTCAGTTCCTGTTCACAAAAGTCTCCTTCTGCCATCTGAAGCAGGAACTCAATTTCAAAATTATCAGAAAGTTTTTCTACGATTTTTTTTTCAAGAGGAGAAAAAAAAGGGATGTCAATAAATACAAATTTTTCGTATTTTTCAAAAAAATATGGAGAATAATTACTCAAGTCATTTGCCCAGTCCTGTGGGATGTACTTGTATTTGTCTAAAAGCCTAATGTAGTTGCCTTTGATTGACTCTAAGTCTTCAAGATACTCGATCTGCCATTTTTGAAGGTTTTTTAGATCTTCTGTAAAATGCTCCCTAAGTTCTCCGTAGAACTTAAGAAAATTTTCCCCAAGGTCTATTATGTCGTAGTATGAGTTTATATTGTATTTCTGTTTTATATCCTCGGGAATGGCCCTGTAAAAGAGGAGCGTACGCTTTTCCTCTCTGATAACTAGACGTTTTTCAGGAAGGAGGGTCTCTTTCATAGAACTTATGGTAGTATAGAGGCTGTTTCTTCTGAAAAAAGATTCCTCAGATCTTTCTTCTGCATTGTTTTTTAAAGAGTTATCTGAAAAAACAAAGACTGATTTCCCGTCATTTTTTAACCCTTTTAATATATCCTTGCCGTATTCAACATAGGTGAACTTCATATTTTTTACCACCTCAAAATAGAATTTTCATTATAAATAATACCATATTCCCATCGCTTATAGAATAAGTGTGAGAATAAAAAACCCCGGTGAAAGTTCCGGGGGATCTGTTTTTATCGATTACTTTTCAATTAATACCTAATGAGTATATATATGGTACTCAGGATGGCAGATTGGAGGACTACCAGAGACCCATATTTGAAAAACTCTTTAAAGGATATGGGGTTTCCACTTTTTGAGGCTATTCCAGCCCCGACCACATTAGCTGCAGCCCCTACGATGGTCATATTTCCACCTAGGCAAGCCCCCAATGAGAGAGACCACCAAAGTACATTAATGTCCCCTGTAAAGTTTGGAGCTATCTCTGTGATTACTTTTGCAAAGGAGATGGTATAAGGGACAGCACCCATAAATGGAGATATTATTGAGGAGAACCATAGGGTCAACACCGCGGTAAAGTCAAGGTTTCCGTTGGTTATAATGACTACATGCTCACCTATTCTTTCAATTACACCGATATTTTCTATCCCGTCTACAAGAACAAAAAGTGCCGAGAGAAAGAAAATGGTAGGCCACTCTATGTGGTTAAAAATATCTTCCGGACTTTTTTTTGATATTAAAATAAGCATTCCCGCCCCCATCATAGAGATAGTAGCGAGTCCGAGTCCTGTGGAAATATGAGTCAAAAATCCTGTTATAACTATTGTGAAAACAGCCATGGATTTTATTAGAAGAGCCTTATCTTTTATAACCCTTTCTGCTTCCATCTCCATTATTTTTGCTTTGGAAACTCTGGTTACTTCCATCTGATCTTTGAAAATAAAGACCATTGTAAATATCAAGACAGCAAGGTTTATTATTACTAAAGGAGCTAGATTGTATATGAAATCGTTGAATTTGAAGCCTGCCATGCTGCCTATAATAAGGTTTGGAGGGTCTCCTATAAGTGTAGCCGCGCCACCTATATTTGCAGAAAAGATTTCCACGATGAGAAAAGGCAGTGATCTTATTTTTAGCTGTTCTGCCAGTAGTATGGAAATTGGAGCTACCAATAGCACGGTTGTTACATTGTCTAAAAATGCCGAGCAGATAGCGGTACCGATACCCAAAAAAGCCATTATTTTTACGGGATCCCCCTTTGCCTTTTGTGCCACTTTTATGGACAAATACTGAAACATCCCGGTCTCAGACATTATACTGACTATCATCATAAGCCCCATAAGAAGGAGAAGAATCTCCAAATTTCTGCTAATTGCCAGAAGGGCCTCGTGCTCGTCTATTATTCTCAGCATGATCATAGCTCCGCCTCCGATGATAGCAGAGAGAGAGGGAGGAACTTTTTCTGATATAATCATGGCAAAAGTTAATATAAAAATTAAGATACCTGCAATAATTTTGAATGTAAGCATAAAATCACCCCTGCCGATTTGTTTAAAAGATTATTTTCTCTAATTAGGACTACGAACACTATTTAGATTTCCTTTAAACTTTCGGCAGTATTTAGTTCTGGACTCATACAGTTCTTTTCATAGACTCTTCCAAGATACATGAGGTCGTCGATTGATTTTAAAATCTGACGAGCATCATAAAATGCCATATTTTTGTCATGAATGCCGAGGATGCTAGCACTAAAGCATGTAAGGAAATATTCGTTAGAAAGGGGGACGGAGTTTATTTTATTTTTTATTCTAGACAAAACTATCTCCCCTTTTTTGAGAGTGGTATTAGGAAGAACAACTACAAATTCATCTGAATCTATTTTTCCTGTATAATCTGTTTTTCTGAGGTCGCGTATGATTACGTCTGCAAATTTATTTAACACATCATCTTCAAGGTGGTCTCCTAAGGGAATGGCAATGTCTTTAAAATTTTTAAAATCAATCATTATAACCACCAGAGGAAGCCCATCTTTTTTGGCTTTTAAAATTTCATTGTCTAATTTTTTAAGAATATTCTTTTGGTCAAATAATTTTTCATTTGGGATTCTTATGAGGCTGTTTTTAAGCTGGTTTTTGATCTCTGTCCTATTGGCAAGATCTCTTTCAAATACCTCAATTTTTGCCTCACCGTTATGATAAATATATTTTGAGTCTGTTTCACTGGGCAAAAATTTACGTTTTCTTTTTTTCTTGAGCACAGTGATATGGTTTGCGATACAAGTTCCAACTGAAACAGCTAGTATTAATATCAAAATATATGAAAAATAAAGGGTGCTGTCGAGACCCAGGTTTTCAAAAAAACTTTTCAAGTTAATATATAAAATCGGTGCTCCGATAAGGGTACTAATAATAAGGGTTTTGTTTATTTTCATAAAAAACACCTCTCAATAAAAATAGAGAAAAAACAAACTCACTATTATGATTTACTGTCTAGAGGATAAAAACCCTTTTACTTTTAAAAGTTAATCAAGTTTACAATGTATCAGAATTATTAATTCCAAGAAGACTATTTTTAAAATCGTTCCCCGATGGGTTTTGAAAGACTTTAAGATCAAACTCTGGGAGTACAGCTAGGAGGTGGTCAAATATATCAGACTGTATCCTTTCATAATTCTGCCACACGACATCTTTTGAAAAGGCATAGATCTCTATGGGAAGTCCCTGGGGTGTGATCTCAAGTTGTCTCACAAGGAGGGTCATGTTCTGATTGATTTCAGGGTTATTTTTGAGATATGATAACACGTAATGTCTAAAGGTACCTATATTTGTTAGTCTTCTACCATTTGCAGTTTGAGAGGTATCGATATTTTTATTTTTATTGTACTCATCCACTTCCAATGTTGTTTCTTTAATGTACTCAGAGATATATGATATTTTTTTATATTTTTCAAGCATTTCATCTGTGCATATTTTTATTGTTGTAGCATCTATGTATATAGGTCTTTTTATCCTACGTCCGCCAGACTCAGACATCCCACGCCAGTTCTTGAAAGAGTCGGAGATGAAAGCATATACCGGTATGGTGGTTATTGTCTTGTCAAAGTTACGTACTTTTACAGTGGTTAAATTGATCTCTATTACATCTCCGTCGGCGTTGTATTTTGGCATTTCTATCCAATCTCCAATTCTGATCATATTGTTGGCAGAGAGCTGAATTCCCGCTACAAAACCCAAAATAGAGTCTTTGAAAATGAGGAGAACGATGGCAGTCACAGCCCCTATACCGCTTAGTAGTTTCCAGGGAGATCTGTTCATGAGATTAGATATGATCATTATCCCACCGACTATTGTTGTCATCATCTGAAAGACTTGTATATATCCCTTGATAGGCCTCTCCCTTGAGATGCTAAGGTCAGAATAGACCACCTCTATGGATTCCATCAGCTTAAATAATATTATTATCGTAATTGTTATGAGATATATCAATGAGAGTTTGTGAAGCCCTGTCTCAATAAGGGGAAACATCCTAGCAGAAAGGTATATGACAATTGCCGGGGCGATCTGAGACAGATAATGGAACCCCTTTTTTTCCATAAATATATCATCAAATCTGTTTTTGGTTTTTTTCACAAGTTTTTCCACGGCTATAAGGATAACCTTTTTAGATACCAGGTCTGCCACAACAGCAGTGATTATGACTAAGAGTATTAAAATCAGGTAGCCTATATACTGGCTCAATTGCGGGTTTACGCCCTTTGCTTTTAGCAGATCAATTATTAGTTCTTTCATATATCCCTCCGGATTTTTAGCTTTGATTCTTTTTTAATATCTCTCATTCTACAACTCATCAGGAAAAAAATAAACCATAAATTATTAAAAAGACTTTATATGTAATTTAGTCAGGTGTATAATTAACTCAAGCTGCTACTTGAAAGAAATTGCTATAAATCACTGAATTATCCTAAAAATAAATAGATCATAAGGAGAATAAAATGAAAATTTTACATACATCAGACTGGCATCTGGGGAAAAAACTAGAAGGTTACAGTAGAATCTCGGAGCAGGAAAAATTTCTGGAGAACCTTCTGAAAATAGCAGAGGGTGAAGAGGTAGATATGGTGCTTGTAGCCGGAGATATCTACGATGTCCCAAATCCCCCAAGTGACGCAGAAAGGCTTTTTTATAGTGGGATAAAAAAATTAGCTAACGGTGGAAGAAGACCTGTTGTGATAATACCAGGCAACCACGACAGCGCAGAGAGACTCGCCGCCAGCAGCCCTTTGGCTAGGGAAATGGGCATACTTATATTTGAAAAGCCCTTTGAGAAAAAAGATACTGGCTCCTATGGAGAATATCAGGTAGTCTCATCTGTAAAGGGGGGAGTAGAGATAGAGGTCTCGGGAAAAAGGGTGTACATCTATGCCCTGCCTTATCCGGGCGAGAAGGCCCTAGGAGAAAGATTCACCGGAACCGGTGATTCAGATGAACAGCTCAGTTACAGCAAGAGAATAGGGGAGATACTGCAAAACGGAATGGATGAAAAACCACAGGGAATTCCTGGAATAATAATGACTCATGTATTTATGACAGGTTCATCTGGAGACGGAGATGAGAGATCTATAGAGCTAGGAGGGAGTATGGCTGTAAATCTAGGAGATCTCCCAGATGCAGACTACATAGCCCTAGGGCATATTCACAGGCCTATGTGTTTTGAAAAAAAGAGAGCTGTGTATCCGGGGTCTCCGATAGAGTACAGAGTTAGTGAAAACAGATACCCTAAAAAAGTATATACTGCGGTTTTGAACGGGGGGCTAGACACGGAGATAAAGGGTATAGAGGTTGAAAACTATAAACCTATAAAGAGATATTGTATAGAGGGAATAGAAAATGCCATTGAAAAATCCGAATTTCTAAAGGGGAAGGAGGAGTGGATCTATCTTGAAATAGATACTGACAGACCTCTTGACAGTAATGAAGTAAGGGCGATAAAGGCCAATAAAAACGTTATAGAGATAATTCCAAAAATAAGATGGGAATCTAATGGTTCCTTTGAAATAAATGAATACACACCTGAGAATATAACAACTGCCTTTAAGAATTTCTATAAAAAAAACAGAAACAGTGAACCTTCGAAAGAGGTCATGGACATATTTATGAAGATCACAGGGGAGGTGGAGTAATTGAGACCTATTAGGCTAGAAATTGAAGGTTTGCAGAGCTTTAGGGAAAAACAGATTATAGATTTTGAAACTCTCACCGAACATGGGTTATTTGGTATATTCGGAGAAACTGGAAGCGGAAAATCAACTATACTAGATGCCTTGACACTGGCCCTTTACGGTAACGTTGTCAGGATAAAGGACACCCAGGAGGACAAACTGATAGACCTTTTGAATATAGGGTCCGAAAAGATGATGGTGGTCTATGAATTTTTCATAGGAGAGGACAGATATCTTGTGGAAAGAGTCTTTCCAAAGAAAAAAAATAAAAAAGAACTGGGGCAGTCCAAGGCGAGTTTTGTGGTAAACGGTCAAATAATTGCAGACAAGGTTAATGAGGTAAACAGCTGTATAGGGGAGATAATAGGCCTGTCTATGGATGACTTCACAAGGTCTGTGGTGCTACCCCAGGGTAAATTCAGCGAGTTTTTAAAACTCACAGGAAAAGAAAAGAGAGATATGCTAGAAAGGGTCTTCGGCCTAGAAGAATACGGCAAGAAACTCATGAAAAAACTTTCTGAAGAGAAGGGTGAAAAAGAGAGGGAAGTAGCCGCACTAAATAATATCATCTTGGGTAAGGGAGATGTCACCCCAGAAGAACTTCAGGGAAAAAAAGAGGAGTTTAAAAAACTAAGATCTAGAAAAGAAGCCCTCGTTGAAAAATTGGAGGTCTTCATGAAAGAATATTCCGAGAAGGAGGAGATCTATAAACTACTCACTGAGAGAGAGGATCTTTCGAAAGAAAAAACGTCCCTGCTGTCTCATAAAGAGGAGGCTGAATACAATGAGGAAAAGATAAAAAAAGGTGAAAAGTCAGCTCAGGTGAGGGATTTTTTCAGTAAGCTTTCTAAGTGTGAAGAGGATATAAAGAGATGCCAGGACAGTCTTCAAAATCTTGAAAAAGAGATTTCAGATAAAGAAAATGAGCTAAAAAATCTCTCTGATGCCGTTACAAATCTTGAAAATACTGAAATGGATCTGATAGAAGAGGACAGGGGCATACTTTTAGATCCAGACAAGTACGAGGCTGTGAACAATGGTGTACATAAGGGTAAGGTTTTATTAGAATTAAATAGCGAATTAGATCAGCTAACTGATAAAATATCAGGGGAAGAGAATAGACTTAAACTCCTTGAAAAAGAGGAAAAAGAAAATGAAACAAATCTAAGGAAAGTGGATGATGAGCTGGAGGCTTTAGGAAACGAAGACATTAGTCTCCTAGAGAAACTTGGTAACCAAATAGTGGTTCTTACCGGCGAAAGAAAAGAGGTAGAACTATTAGATGGAGATTTGAAATTTTTAGAGAAAAAACTGTCAGAATCAAAGGAGAGAAAGAGTGCATTAGAGAAAGCTCTTCTATTAAAAGAGGAGGAATTAAAAAAAGCCCGTGAAGCCAAAGAGGGGCAGATGGCATGGGAGATAGCAAAAGATCTTAAAGATGGAGAACCCTGTCCGGTATGCGGTTCTAAAGATCATCCTCATGTGGCAAAGACTGCCGAAGTGTCCGCAGAAGATAAACATATAGAGGGGATAGAGGCAGAAAAAAAAGCTATCGAACAGGATTTGTACAGAATAGATTTGGCAAAAATATCGTCAGAACTTGAGGATAAAAAAAGCCAACTAAATGGAAGAAATCTATCGGATATAGATGCTGAAATTGAAAGAATGAAAAAAAAGTCTGAAGAGATAAAAATCAAAAATAGCGAGATAAAAAAACAGAAAGATGAACTGACAGAGTTAAAGAATAAATTTTCAACAGAAAAATCCCTCCTAGCTGAAAAGAATAAAAATTCCCAGAATCTCATAAAAAACCTTAAAGATTCAGATGAAGATAAGATGAGAAAAAAGAATTTTATAAAGGCAGAGCTAGATAAAACGGTGCCGGAATATATGTCTGATGAATTTTGGATGGAAGCCCTTAATGAGTCTCTTATTGAGATGAAAGCAATGGAGAGAGATCAACTTAGGATAAAAAAAGAGCTTGCAGACCTGAGGTCTGAAATCAGCATTAAAGGAAAACTAGAAAAGAAGTTAAAAGAAGAGCTCCATGTCATAGAGAGCCGTTCATCTGGGATAAAGGGAGCTCTCAGAGAAAAAAAATCTCAGGCTGACCTCTATAGGGTGGAGTCGGAAGAAAAAATGGAAATCTTCGGGTTTGTCTCTAAAAATGAGGTTGAAGAATCTTTTCTAGAAAATAATGAGATGGAAACTCTCAAAGAATGGATAAAGGAGTATCAGGATAAATGTGAGAGAAACAGGATATCTTTAAATAACCTCGATAAAAAGATTGGTGGCAGAATCATCACAAAATCTCAATGGGAAGGTTTACAAAATGGGAAGATTGAGCTTGAAAATCAGAAAAAAGATCTAGACGGTAAAATAGTTCTTCTTGAAAAGAGTATAGGGGACATGGAAAAACTTTTGGAAGAGGTTGGAAACTTGAAAAAAGAGTTAGGCAGTAAGAAAAAGCAGTTCGATCTTTTAGAAGACCTTTCAAAACTTTTTCAGGGAAATGCCTTTGTAGAGTACCTTGCTGTGACCAGGCTGAGAAGCATAGTTGCAAATGCAGCAAGAAGGCTCACTAGGATAACAAACGGTAAATATAGCCTTGCAATAGATGAATCGGCAAATTTTCTGGTGGTTGATAACTTTAACGGTGGGGAGAGGAGGAGAAGCTCGACACTTTCAGGTGGAGAAACTTTTCTCGTATCTCTTTCACTGGCTCTGGCCCTTTCCAATCAGATACAACTCAAGGGAAGATCTCAGCTGGAATTTTTTTTTCTTGATGAAGGTTTTGGGACCCTTGATTCCTCGTTGCTTGATAGGGTGATAACGTCTCTTGAAACTCTCAAAAATCAAGAAAAACTCAAAGTTGGAATAATAACTCATGTAGAGGATATAA
Organism: uncultured Ilyobacter sp.; assembly: GCF_963663625.1. NCBI lineage: Bacteria > Fusobacteriati > Fusobacteriota > Fusobacteriia > Fusobacteriales > Fusobacteriaceae > Ilyobacter > uncultured Ilyobacter sp. Next base: position 515,067 of record NZ_OY760438.1, read on the forward strand.
AGGAGCGTGTGCCAAGAAAACTTGAGGTTTATGCCGCTGTTCCAGGGGAGAGGGGGAGTAAAATTGAAATGGTATAGGGGGATGTCTCTGTAACACTTCATAAAAATCTGAATACATGATAGAATAAGGAGATTGAATATATTTTATAGATTTGTTTCTTTGGGGAAACTTTCATATATAAAGTTTGGAGATGATACAGATGGATAAGTTAAAAAAACTATTGGAGAAGATAACTTCGCAAGGGTCGATGATATCGTCAACGCTTAGTAATAAAAAAAAGGGTGGAGATGCTGCCTTCAACAAGGTCACTGTGAAACCCTTTATTGCAAAAGAAAAACAAAAATATCAGTTTTCTTATATTTTTGATAAAAATACCACTCATAAAAACATGGAGCCTGAAGAGGCTGTAGATGAGATTTTAGGACTTCTTGAAAATTATTTTAAGCAGGGAGTTATCTTTGCTGTAGATGGAGATTATCAGCTGTTGGTAAACAAGAAAAATGAGGTTAAAATTATAAAAAATAAATCCACAAAGACTCAAGAGAAAGATCTAACACATAATAGAAAAAAGAATTATGTGATAGAGGAGGGTAAACATTGTGATTTTCTATATAAATTAGGAGTTATGGATGCCGAGGGTAAAGTTTATAAGAACAAATATGACAAATTTAGACAGATAAATAAATATCTAGAGATCATTGAGGACTCCATAAAAAATCTAGATATGAAAAAAAAGCTAAAAATAGTCGACTTTGGATCGGGAAAGGCCTACCTAACTTTTGCACTTTACTGGTATCTCAGAGAGAAGATGGGTATAGAGGTTGAGATAATAGGACTTGATCTAAAGGTAGATGTTATAAATTATTGCAATGAGGTCTCAGAAGAATTAGGTTATAAAAACCTTAGCTTTAAAATAGGGGATATAAAAGGTTTTAAAGACTATACCAACATTGATATAGTAATAACTCTACATGCTTGTGACATTGCTACAGATGATGCCATCATAAAGGCTGTAAATTGGAATACAAAACTTATTTTGTTAGTGCCTTGCTGTCAACATGAACTCTTTAGACAGGTTAGTAATGAAAAAATGTCCCCTATACTGAAACACGGTATCCTCAAAGAGAGGCTGTCCTCAATAATAACTGATTCAATCAGGGGGAATATATTGGAAATATTGGGATATTCTGTTGAGATTTTTGAATTTATAGATACTGAGCATACTCCAAAAAATCTAGTTATAAGGGCTGTAAACAATAATTTACCTAGTAAGAAAGCAAAGTCCGAGTATTATGAATTTAAAAAGATTTGGAATATAGATCCTTACTTAGAAAAATCTTTAAAAAGTAAAATTGATCTGATTTAAAAAGGATTCTTTATTCTAAGTTGAGTCTATCCTAAAAATTTTGTAGATTTTTTGTATAAAAAAATTGTAGAAACTTATCACATGAAGACAAAAATAGAAAAGAGTTAGTTAGAGAGCTGCTTAAATTGAATCCTATCAAAGATGTTATACTACCTATTTAATTTGTTACTTTGTCTGCATCCTCTACCTTTTTAGGACAGATCTGTATCGACGTATTTGGTAGTGGATGTAAAACATTCAGAATAGCTCATCTGTCTACAGTAGATGATATAGGAATTGAGTTATTTGAATTTCCTAAAAATATTAATCCCAGGCAGTGTTCAAGCCCTTTGAAACAGGAATATTTCATTTTTCTGTAAAAGATCCAGATGTCGAAGGTCTAGCTGCCAAGATAGTAGAGGCTGGCGGAAAAATAAAATATGCCAATCAGAGAGTACTACCCAGGGGATAAGCCTTATAGAATGGTTTATATGGAAGATCCATTTGGAAACATAATAGAGATTTACTCTCACTCATATGAACTCCATTACGGAGCCGGAGCTTACAAGCACAAAATAAAATAAAAAATTTAGGATACAAGCAATGATAAATAAAAAAGCCTGCCGTATGGGGGAGTGTGAAGTTTTCTCTGTAAATGGATAAATAGCTTCCCATAATAATCTAAATTTAACAGGATTTTCATGAATTCTGTACATTAACAGCATAATACTTAAATTTTAGCATGTCAAGAAAACCCTCTGATTTGGGCAGTCTCTGACATGCTTTTTTAATCTGGAAGCCTTCCTTCGTACATAATTGAAAGCTCTCCATAGACCTTACCCCAGTCTCTCAAGGGAGTCTTCCATTTCTTAGTTGCTTGTTTTGTAACTAAATACAAAGCTTTTAGCAGCGCTTGATTCGATGGAAATACACTCCTTTGAGCATTCAGGCGCTTGTATGTGCTATTAAGACTCTCGATAGCGATACCTTCCTGACATCTGGAGAGAACTTGTAAATGGGAGTTAGAACGTCCAAATTCGTTTCCAAGCTCTTCATGTAATTAGGGTATCTTTCCCCTGCCATTTGGTCTTAACCTCTTGTAGACGTTCATATCCTACTTCTTATGTAGGTGCTGTGTATATTGATTTTAAGTCACTGGAGAAGCTTTTTTTCTCTTTATGAGATACATACCTCAGTGTATTTCTTACTTGGTGGACAATACATCTTTGGTACTCTGTATCAGGAAAGGCTATCTGGATACTTTCTTTAATCCCTGTTAAGCCATCAGCGCACATAATCAGAATGTCTTTAACACCAGGATTCTTAAGCTCATTAAGTACACTAAGCCAGTATTTACTGCTTTCATTTTCTCCAACATATAGGCCTAAAATTTCTTTTTTACCATCTTTACGAATTCCAAGAATAACATAAGCAGCAAGCTTTTTAATCACTTTTTCATGTCTTACAGAGAAGTGAACCGCATCAATAAAGACAATGGGATAGACGTCATCCAGAGGTCTATTTTGCCATTCCATAATCTCAGGTAAGATCTTGTTCGTTATGTTGGAAACAAAACTTTCGCTCATTTCAAAACCATATATTTCATCAATTTGGTCTGAAATCTGTCTAGTCGTAGCTCTCTGGCATACATAGAGATAATTTGATTTTCAATATGCGATATGTCATTTTGTCGCTTTGGAACAACTAAAGGTTCAAATGAACTCTCGCGATCCTGTGGAACAGAAAGTTCAATTTCCCCTTGATGGCTCCTAATTTTCTTAGTTTTGTGCCCATTTCTAGAATTAGTAGAGTCGCTAATCTGCCCTTTTTCATAACCAAGGTGTTTATCCATTTCAGCCTCAAGCATTTTCTTGATTTCATCACCAAGCAAGTCTTTTAAAGCGTCCTGCAGGTCATCAGCGGACTTGATGCCGTAATTTTCAAAAAGGATATTGAGGGCCATTTCTCTAATAAAAAGCCTTTTATAAGATAATATATTTATTACCACAGGAAGCTAATTATTGAAATCTATTTACAGACTTTTTTTGCACACTCCCACATATTTTACTGGAACTTTTGGCCCTGGAGCTTTTATTACTATAAGTTCTAAGGTTTCATCATGTTCATTTCTAACATTCATCTTCACGTTAAAAGGGATTTCCAACAGTGTTCCTGCCTCATATATTTTTGTATCCTGATCTCCTAAAGTTATCGATAATTTTCCTCTGACAACATTCATATGTACGACTGCATTCGAATAGTGCAGTGGTAATCCTTTATCTTTAGTAAATACCATATGTATATAATGTAAATTATCTTCTAGAATCAACTTTTCTACGACAGTCTTGTCTTCCTGCGACATTTTAAATACTTTTTCTATCATTTTTCCCTCCACCTTTCTTACAAATATTTTCTTAAAAGTAACCTCTTACAAAACCTCTATCTCTTGTCTTTATTTCAATTACGTTCTGCATCTGTACTGTTTTTTTATGTTTCTGTTCAGCTACATAAAGCATAACTTATTTAACATCTTTAGAATTTAAAACCTTTTTACAATTGATTATTCTAATTTTTTTTTAAGATCTCTTCAGTTGTCGATAAAAAGCTCGTATTAGAGTTCTTATTTGCCTTAATAAAAAAACCAGAAGACTTTAAAATAAGTAGTGAATTTTTTTGAAAAATGGCTTAAAGTTTTTCTGCAAAATCTCTTCCAAATGCCATACATTCTTCCCTGGTAGCACTATTTAAATTCCACTTTACTTTCAGTCCCTCGTTAACAAGTGTCATTTTTGTCTTGAAAAGTTCTTCATTAAGTACAGCAAGTGATTTACCATTCCATCCATAGCTTCCAAAAGCGGCCACTTTTTTATCCTGGAAATTTACTCCTTTTACACCTTCTATTAAGGCAGCCATAGATGGAAGAATACCATTATTTATAGTTGAAGATCCAAATAGTATTGCAGATGCTCTGAACATATCGGTAACTATGTCATTTTCACTGTTCTTTGCTGAGTTGCTGAGGATGATCTCATATTCTGGTTTTACTTCTCTTATCCCGTCAGCTATAGATTCTGCCATCTTCTTTGTACTTTCCCACATGGTATCGTAGGCTATTACAACGAGCTCTTCTTTATAACTTCTACACCATTTAGAGTATTTTTCAACAATTTGCATAGGGTTATCTCTCCATATCACACCGTGAGACGGGCATATTACATCTATGGGAAGACCAAGGGATATAACCTCTTCTAATTTTCTCTCAAGGATCTTGCTGAATGAAGTAAGTATGCATGCGTAATATTTTAGGCATTCGTATTCCAATGTATTCTGGTCTACCATGTCATTGAATAATCCGTTGGCACCATAGTGCTGTCCAAAGGCATCGTTACTAAAGAGAATATTTTCCCCATTTAAATATGACATCATACTGTCGGGCCAGTGAAGCATCTTCATCTCCACAAAAGTGATCTCATTTTTACCAAGACTGAGTTTATCACCGGTTTTTACAATGTTAAAATTATAACTTTTGCCGTAATAAGCTTCTATAATCTCTTTGCCCATCTGGGTACAGTATAAAGGTGTATCAGGAATCTCCTTTATGAGTTGCACAAGTGCCCCGCTATGGTCAGGTTCATTATGATTCATGATTATATAATCTATCTTATTTAAGGTCTATTTCTTCTTTCAGAAGCTCCAGCCACTGCTCACCAAAAGCATGAATTACTGTATCTACAAGTGCTATCTTCTCATCTCTTATTAAATAAGAGTTATATGTAGTACCGCTCGGAATAGAGAGTTCTTCCCCGTGAAATTTTTTCATATCCTGGTCGACAACACCAATCCATTTAACACTATCACTGACAGAAACAAATTTTTTCATAGTTGATCTCCTTTTTGTAATATATTAAGCTTCAATAAATAATCGATCCAACACCTATTTTAAACCTAACCTTAAAAGATATCAGGAACTTATGTTACTTAACATGGCATAAATTAAGTTTCTCTTTAAAAAAACCTGCAAACAAAACAATTTAAGATGTTTGTTTGCAGGTTTTCTATTTTTATTTTGTAAAAAATTATTAAACATTAGCTTTTTTTATCTATTCAACTTTTTCAAAATCTTCTTTTGGTGCACCGCATAAGGGACAAACCCAATTTTCTGGCAAATCTTCAAATTTTACACCTGGCTTTATATCACCAGCTTCATCACCAACTGCAGGGTCATAAATATAGCCGCAAGGTATACATCTCCATTTTTCCATTTTCATTCCTCCTATTTTTTCTAGAATTTTTTATTCAAATAAATTATTCTATTCCGAAAATTTTCATATCTTCTTCTACTGATGTTATTCCCGCAATTCCAAATTTATCAACTAGTACACTAGCCACGTTGGGAGATAAAAATGCTGGAAGAGTAGGACCCAAATGAATATTTTTAACACCTAGATGAAGTAGGGCAAGCAATACTATAACTGCTTTTTGCTCATACCACGCTATATTATATACTATAGGAAGATCATTTATATCATCTAATTCGAAAGCTTTCTGAAGTTCCATTGCAATAACAGCCAGAGAGTAGGAATCGTTACACTGTCCTGCGTCCAATACTCTAGGAATTCCGCCAATATCCCCTAAAGGTAGTTTGTTATATCTGTATTTAGCACATCCTGCAGTTAATATAACTGTATCTTTAGGAAGTTTTTCTGCAAACTCAGTATAGTACTTTCTATCCTGCATTCTCGCATCACAACCTGCCATAACAACAAATTTCTTTATAGCTCCTGATTTTACTGCATCAATTACTTTATCAGCTAGAGCAAGTACTTGGTTATGTGCAAATCCACCTACAATTTCACCTGTTTCTATCTCTACAGGAGGCTGACACTTCTTAGCTAATTCAATTATAGGAGTAAAGTCTTTCTTACCGTCAGCTCCTTTTTCAATATGAGTACATCCACCCATTCCACACGCATTAGTAGTAAAAATTTTGTCCTTATATGTAAGAGCTCCACTTCTTGGAGGTACTATACAGTTACTTGTAAATATTATTGGACCGTTGAAGGTCTCAAACTCTTTTGTCTGATGCCACCATGAACCACCGTAATTTCCTACAAAGTGATCATATTTTTTTAATGCAGGGTAGTAGTTAGCAGGAAGCATCTCTGAATGCGTATAAACATCTACTCCAGTACCTTTTGTCTGTTCTAGAAGCTGTTCCATGTCCTTAAGGTCATGGCCTGAAATTAGTATCCCAGGATTTTTACCAACCCCTATATTTACCTTTGTGATTTCAGGATTTCCATAAGTTTCTGTATTTGCCTTGTCAAGAAGTGCCATGGCCTCGACACCGTATTTTCCAGTTTCTAGAGTCATAGCTATCAGTTCATCCACTGTTATCTCTGGATCATCTGCTGCAAGAAGAGCCTTTTCCATGAACTTAACTATCTCTCTGTTTTTATATCCCAAGTGAAAAGCATGCTCAGTGTATGCTGCCATTCCCTTCAGTCCGTACGTTATCATCTCTTTTAACGATCTTTCATCTTCATTTGCTGTTCTCATTACACCAGATTTGTCAGCAAGTTCCCCGAAAAGTTTTTTCTCATCTGCATAATCAGAAGCAGAATCTAAAAGTCTACTGAACTTATCCTCTTCACATGAACACTCTCTTTTTCTTTTAAAAAGCTTCATAAGTCCTTTAGGATTCTTATCTTCACAGATTCCTTTGAGTTTGTCTCTGAGTTCTACACCTTTTATAATCTGTTTATGTAAAATATCATCATCAAAATTTGAGTTGGTTATCATCATGAAGAGTGAGTTGATTATGAAGTAATCCACATCTTCACCTATATCATCACTTTCTCTTAAAACTGAGCTATAAAGTGCAACACCTTTCACTGCATGAAGCAGAACATCCTGCAGCTTTGCTTCTTCAGGAGTCTTTCCACATACTCCTCTTATGGTACACCCTTTTCCTGACGCAGCTTCCTGGCACTGATAACAGAACATTGACATAATTTTTTACCTCCTCAAATTTTTTATTCAACTGGCGCAATACATTCAACAGGACAAACACCTGCACAAGCACCACAGTCAATACATGCAGCCTCTTCGATTCTTCTTTTTCCACCTTCTACCTCAGAAATACATTCTACCGGACATACCGGTTGACACGCACCACAAGCTATACATTCATCTTCCTTGATTCTATAAGCCATATTTCCCCTCCTTATTTATGTTTATAACCACTAATAATATTACCCTGTCAATCTATTTTTTCAAAATTAAAATACTGTAAAATCAGCCTAGACTCATGATTAAATAACACTGAAATCCTCTTTGGCTGAACCACAAAGAGGACATACCCAATCTGTCGGCAATTATTCAAAAGGAATATCATCGAGACCTTCTTCTACATCTAGCATATCTATAGTAGTAAGCATACTTCCGTTAGGTAGACCATCTCTGATATGAGTATCCATATTTTCATAAACATATCCACTCTTTCATTTTAACCTCCTAACTTTATTTTTTAATTGTCGTTCCAGTAATGTTATACTAAATTTAAGTTTAAATCCTTAAGTAAGTAGAGGATTTGGAAAGAACGTCAGAATCGAAGTCATGAACTCAGCTCGATATAGAAGGAAAATCAATCCATGGACTAAATTTTGAATGTTAAAGAACAATTGTATATTGACATAACTTCATTTTAATGATATACCGATCTCAGTAGTAAAGAATAAGCTTCATATCTGATTTTAGGCACCTCAGTTTAAATACTTTGTGATCGATTAGTATGATTTGTACTCTATGCTATATAAAAGTATTTTACGGAGGTATTACAAATGTCAAACGGAATAGTTAAATAGTTAAATAGTTAAATAGTTAAATAGTTAAATAGTTAAATAGTTAAATGGTTCAATGGAGAAAAAGGATTCGGATTTATCACTGCTGAGGACGGAGCAGATGTGTTCGTACACTTTTCTGAAATAAACAAGCCTGGTTTCAAGACTTTAGAAGAGGGAGAAAGAGTATCATAAAGTATTTTACGGAGGTATTACAAATGTCAAACGGAATAGTTAAATAGTTAAATAGTTAAATAGTTAAATAGTTAAATAGTTAAATAGTTAAATGGTTCAATGGAGAAAAAGGATTCGGATTTATCACTGCTGAGGACGGAGCAGATGTGTTCGTACACTTTTCTGAAATAAACAAGCCTGGTTTCAAGACTTTAGAAGAGGGAGAAAGAGTATCTTTCGAAATCACTAAAGGTCAAAAAGGACCGCAAGCTTCTAACGTAACAGCTGAATAATCAAAAACCTGCCAAACGGCAGGTTTTTTTTATGTGCAAGCATCAATAATGCCACTACTATTTCTACTCTAAGCCTTTTTAAACAGCAATCCTATGTCTCTTAATACCCTTTGATTTCATCTAAATTAACCTAAGTTGTTATTAATCTTTGGTCAGGTTATAACAATTTCCTGTTCAGTTTGGACCTCAGAGTTTTCCTCTAGCTGTTCCTCCTCTACTCTATCTCTTCCTCTTACTTTTGACGCATACAAAGCCTTGTCAGCCCTGTTTATCGCTTTGTCTAACTCCTCATGGAGATGGTATTCTGCAACTCCCATACTAACAGTACTGAATATATACTCATTTTTCCAGACTGTGTTATTTTTTTTAATTTCATTTCGAATATTTTCGGCTAGTTTGGAAGCATCTCCTATACCACAATCTTTGAGAAGCAAGATAAACTCATCTCCTCCCCACCTTGAAAAAACATCTGACTTTCTAAGGAATGTCTTTGTTGTAGAAGCCACGTTTTTTAGGACTTCGTCTCCTGCCATGTGTCCATATTTATCGTTGGTCTCCTTAAAAAAATCTATATCAAAAATTATAATTGAAAATCTGCTTTTATTCCTTTCAGCATCTTTTAAAGTTTGGAGCATCACAAGGTCAAAAGCCTGACGATTGTAAACTCCTGTGAGTTTATCCGTGGTTGCCATTTCCTGAAGCTTTTTTTCATAAGGAGAAACCAGTATATTCATAAAAATAAAAATCATTATCACTATGGCGGTACAAATAGCTAGATTCAAATAGAGGGCCTTGTGTATATTTTTAATCGCTCCCCCTTCACTTTTTTCAACTACGAGATGCCATTTAAGCTCTGGTATATAACGACTGTTTACATGAATAAACTCACCGTTTTTTTTATATTTTTGGGTTTTATCTCTATTTTTTAAAATCCCATTTGAAATTTTGGATAACCCCTCTATTTCATGAATATTACCAGGTTCCATTTTAAAATTTGAACCATGAAGAACTATGTTACCATAACTGTCGGTGAAGTATATCCGACTTCCATAGTCCTTTTGATATCTTTCTATTATGCTTTTTACAGCATCTACCTTGAGCCCCACTCCAGTGGCCCCTATATACTCCCCGTTGTAGTCATACACTTTATAATTGACAAATATTGTCATGGTATCATTATTTGCCATGTCAGGGTCCACATTTATCTCATAATCATTTTGCATATTTTGTACTCGGAAATACCACTTATCGCGCGAATTTTCTTTACTCACTTTTTTCAATACCCCATCTGTATGGTAGTACCTATAGGTCTGGTCTGAGACAAAAAAACTGGTAAAGGTATTGTATTTTATCTTTATCTCTTTGAGATATTTTACGATTTTATTCTCATTCTTCTCCCCAGATATTACCCAATCCCTTAAGAAGGTATCCATAGCCATTAGGGAAGAAGTATAAACAGGCTGCAAAAAATCTCTCTGTATCTCTGAATAGATGTTGTCACTTGTCAATGGGAGCTGATTTTCACGGATTTCTTTTCTAAGTGAATTCAAAGAAACAAAATAGCTGGTCAGACTGACGCTTAAAAATCCTGCTACTAGAATTAGATTTATAATAAGTGCATACTTGTTTTTAAATTTTTTCACAGCGTACCCTCCGACTTTCAGATTTATTTGACGTATTCTATCATGATTTTTATTTTAAAAAAACCGACTTTTTCAGTCGGTACATACTTAATATTAACCTAAGTTGCTACTTACCTGATAAATAGTATTTCTAATTATAAAATTCCTTTAAATTTGAACTAAACATACCATGAATTAGATATCAAAAAAATTTTTCCAAATCATTTAATGGTCATAATTCTTGATTTTATAAGGTTAAAAACATAAAACATGAAGGCATTCTTCAATGCTGGAGCTAAACTTTTTATAAGGTAGCAACTTGGGTTATTTATTATACTGATTCAAACCTTGAAATGATGTGGTTGTTCATCTTTCTTGCAGTTCCTGTTTTCAGTCTGATTTCCGGTTCTCTTGTGTGGGGTATTTTTAAGGTAATATTTAAATTTAGCTCACAGATTTTTTTGTATCTAATAGTGTTTTCCTTCGCCTGTTGTACTGTATTCATGACGGAAGAGGCCTTTATAGGTGTCTTTAGGAAAAGTTATGATAAAAAAATAGCGATTCTGAACGGTTATGAAAAAGATAATGTTCTGAAGGAGATTGATCTCGGCGACGGCAAATTACTCTATTATGCAGACAGTGGTGATGAAATTTTTGGACTTAATTTCAATTATAAAACTGGACAAAATATTACTAGGAGGAATATAATAATATTGGCTGAAAACTGGCTAGAAATCTCAGGTATATATGAAGAAACTACCTGAAAAATTATCTGTTACTCCTTGATTTTACAGGAAAGACGGCTTTAAAGTTTCTAAAACTCCAGGAAGTATAGGGGGTTCCTATAAAATAGAAGACAGTGCTGTACATCCAGATCAAAAAGATATATAAATCTTTCTGAATCTAAAATATACAGGGGGCAACCTTATTGTGGAAGAAAGTGGCCGTGAATATACCCATGTTGATTAATCTCTCCATCTTTTGAAAAACAAAATTATATTTTGGAGGAGAGTGTGAGAGAAATGTACAAGGATGGGATAAAAGAGATTGTCATTCTCCCATACTTTCTGTTCGGAGGAATTCACATTCGAAAACATATACCAGAAAAACTATAATTTCTGAAAAAAGAGCTAAGGGGTATAGAATGATCCTCTTGCCAATGACACTTTCATAATACAGGCTCTCTTAGGAAAGGCAAAGCCTCACTTAGATTAGCCCTAACAATGAGCCAGACTGAATAAACTTTAATCAAATATAGCCAAAGACCTGGGATTTTTAAATTTATATTTTCAAACCCAGGATGTACCTATCTGATTTTTTTTGATATTATATAGCTGTACACAAACTGAAAACCCGGATAAAAAATCTATGAAAAAATCCTAAAAACAATAAATATTACAACTCTAAAGGAGTTAAAATGCCATATCCAAAATTAATAGTAGACATAAATAAAATAAAATACAATGGCTCTAGTTTGGTAAAGGAATCTGCCAGAAAAGGTATAGAGGTGGTAGGTGTTACAAAGGTAGTATGTGGCAATCCAACCATTGCACAGGCTCTTGTTGATTCAGGCATAAAAACAATTGCTGATTCAAGGGTTGAAAACCTAAAGAAACTATCAGGAATTAATTGTAAAAAAATGCTTTTAAGAATTCCTATGCCAAGCCAGTCAGAGGATGCAGTTAGATACTCTGATATAGTTTTGGTTTCAGAAATTTTAACAATAAAAAAACTCTCAGAACAGGCCTGCATTCATAAAAAATCCATTGATTTGATACTCATGATTGATTTAGGGGACCTGAGGGAGGGACTTTTTTATGAAAATGAGATTTTGAAGACAGTGTCTGAAATAATACAGTTGAAAAATATAAAGCTTCTGGGATTGGGAACAAACCTAAGCTGTTATGGCGCCGTTATTCCAAGCAGGGAGATCCTAGAAAAACTTGTACTTATAAAAAATAAAATAAAAAATTTATTTAACATAAATCTTGAAATTCTATCTGGAGGAAATTCTGGATCCATCAGACTCTTTGAAGACAATCAGATCCCTTCAGGGATAAATCAACTGAGACTGGGAGCCTCTATAATCCTTGGAATAGGAATAGACCACCTGCCCATTGACGGCCTTTCTGCAGACACTTTTATTTTAGAAGCCGAAATAATTGAACTTAGAAAAAAACCGTCTAAACCTGTTGGAAAGCAGGGTCTAGATGCTTTTGGAAACAAGCCTGTTTTTATAGATATGGGCATACGTTCTAGAGCAATATGCGCAATAGGGAGACAGGATGTGAATCCTGAAGATATTTCTCCCTTAGACAATAAAATAAATATTTTGGGAGGAAGCAGCGATCACCTTATACTAGATGTAACTGACTGCAAAGATGATTTAAGGGTAGGGGATACACTAAGGTTTAAGGTAAATTACGGTGGTTGTCTTTCACTTATGACATCGCCCTATGTCTATAAGGAGTTTTTGTAAACATTCTCAATTTAATTGGATTAAACATAAATAAAATAAGATTTTCACAATATGTTCAGTAAACAGGAGAAATTACATGATAAATAATATTAACGTCTTAATTTTTGACTGGGGAGACACATTGATGAGGGATTCTGGAGATACTGGTCCCATGGTTCATTGGGAAAATGTGGAGATAATCCCTGGAGTAAGGGAGACCCTTGCCAAATTAAAAGAAGACTACATCCTATGTGTGGCATCTAATGCTGGTGAATCAGACGCAAAGCTCATGAGGGCAGCATTAAAGAGGGTGGCTATTGACAGTTTTTTTTCATATTTTTTTACATCGGCAGAATTGGGTTTTGAAAAGCCCGATAGTAAATTCTTTGAAGCCATATTGAAAATTGGAAGTTTCTGTTCCCATGGATGTGTTATGATCGGAAATGATTATGAAAAAGATATTGTTCCTTCAAAATTGCTGGGTATGAACACTATACTGTTTGATGAAAAAAATATATCTATCAACACAGAATCAGCCGATTTTAAAATAGATAAAATTTTTCAGATAATTGATATTTTAAAATCATAACAAAATATAAACTATAAAAAATAGCTTGGGTAATCTTTTATATTATAGTAATATCTATTAAATCATCATGTGTTTTAAAGGGGGATCATTTCATGAACAAAAAACCAAGTAAAAAACCAAATAATCCTAATTTCTCTTCTGGTCCTTGTGCCAAACATCCGGGGTTCACATTGGATGCATTGAAAGATGCTCCTCTAGGAAGGTCTCACAGAAGCGTCCTTGGAAAATCAAAACTTCAAGAATCAATTGAAAAGACAAAGGAGATATTGGGCGTGCCCAAAGATTACCTTGTGGGAATAGTTCCGGCATCTGATACCGGCGCCATAGAGATGGCAATGTGGAATCTCTTGGGGGAGAGGGGAATCGATGTTATCCATTTTGACGCCTTTGGAAAATCTTGGGCTACAGATATAATAAAAGAATTAAAATTGGAAAATGTGAGAGAATTTTCTGCAGATTATGGTAAACTTCCCGATATCACCAATATCGAGTGTAATAATGATATAGTATTTACATGGAACGGGACCACAAGCGGCGTAAAAATTCCAGATGCTGATTTTATCTCTGATAAGAGAGAGGGACTGGCTATCTGCGATGCTACATCTGCGGTTTTTGCAATGGATATACCTTGGAAAAAACTCGATGTCATTACTTTTTCATGGCAGAAAGTTTTGGGAGGAGAAGCCGGTCATGGGATGCTAATCATGTCTCCACGTGCAGTAAAACGTCTTGAGAGCTACTCTCCCAAGTGGCCTATCCCTAAAATTTTTCAAATGAAAAAAGACGGTAAGATCGCAAAAGAGATATTTGAAGGGTCGACCATAAATACCCCGTCTATGCTTTGTAATGAAGATTATCTAGATGCACTTAGATGGTCAGAGTCTATAGGGGGACTTCCTGGTCTAATCAAAAGAAGTATGGATAATTTTAAAATGGTGGAATCTTTTGTGAAAAAACATCCGTGGATCGATTTTTTAGCAATCGACCCTGTTATTCGTTCTAATACCAGTGTATGTCTCACAATTGACCTGCCAACTGAAAGACGAAAAAAAATGCTGAAACTTATGGAAGAGGAAAAAGCAGCTTATGATATAAACTCGTATAAGACAGCCCCTGAGGGGATAAGAATATGGTGTGGTGCAACAGTAGAGAAGCAAGATGTTGAAATGATGTTGTTGTGGTTAGAATGGGCTTATAATGAAGTGAATTAATAATTTTAAAAGATCGGCATGAGAAAAAGCCGATCTTTTTATTCCTTTGTCTGAAATTTCATAATATTTGTGAAAATCTTAAATACAGGATTTATGTGAACGTCAGATATAGTTACTATAAAAAAATTGACTTCATAAAATAAATAATTTGAGGGTCATTCAAAATATTTTAATTTTCACAAGAAATTATAGTGTGTTTTTTTAATACCTTAAGTTCGGTTTAAATGTTTTTAGATCCAAAGTAAGATTCTCTGTATACAAAAAAACTAAACTATGACTTGTATATATTCAGTGTTTTTAAATAATATATTTGAAATATATTCTGAAATTGTGTAGTCTGATAAGACACCCATTTCATATAATGTATTATTTAATGGTATAAGTTTACTAAATTATTTTACAGAGAGTTAATATAATTTAGTTTAAATATATTTTGATGTGGTATCTTGTCATAATGTTTAATATAACTTTTAAAAATTTGACTTTTAGAGATATTACATTGCTTTACTTCTCAGATTCATGAGAAAGTAAGGCTTTTTTTATCAAAATCCTTTAATAACGACTTTTTTAGGTCAAAAAAATTTCAAGGTATAAATTACAGGTGTTTTTTAAAGGGCGTTTAAGTTATTTAAATAAGTAATTTAATTATGTAATATACGAGGGGGGTTCAGTATGAAAAGAGGAATAGGGGTTCCAAAGCAACAGGGGTTATATATTCCCGAGTTCGAAAAAGATAATTGTGGAATAGGGCTAATAGCACAGATAAAAGGTCAAAAGACACACGATATTGTCAAAAAAGGAATTGAGATCTTAGAAAAAATGGAACATAGAGGAGCTGTAGGAGCAGATCCAGACACTGGAGACGGAGCTGGAATTCTTATTCAGATACCCGACAAACTCTTTAGGTCCGAAGTAAAGGATCTCCCGGAATTTGGAGATTATGGAGTTGGCATGATTTTTTTCCCTCAGGAAACTTCTGAAAGAGAAAAATGTCAAAAACTTATAGAAAAAATAATAGTAGATGAAGGACAGGAGTTTTTAACTTGGAGAGATGTCCCTGTAGATCCAACTAAAGTAGGAAAAACTGCATCTAAAACAACTCCTTGTATAAAGCAGGTTTTTATTAAGAAATCTGCAGAGACAGAAAATTTTGAATTAAAACTATATATCATAAGAAAATCAATTGAAAACGAAATTCCAAAACTATCACTTGAAAATGAGGAGTTTTTCTACATTCCTTCAATGTCAAGCAGGACAATTGTATATAAAGGTCTTTTGAAACCTGATCAGATTTCAGGCTTTTACAAAGATATAAGTGATGAGAGAACTTTAAGTGCTCTCGCAATAGTGCACCAAAGATACAGTACAAATACCTTCCCGTCTTGGGACTTAGCACACCCATTCAGATATGTGGCACACAATGGAGAAATCAATACAATCAAGGGTAATATAAACTGGATGACCGCAAGACAACCAGAGCTACATAATGATGTTTTGGGAAAAGATATCAGTAAAATTTTTCCTATAAATAGGCCTATAGGAAGTGACTCTTCAAACCTAGACAAAGCTCTTGAGTTTTTAGTTGCTTCTGGAAAATCACTACTTCAGGCTGCTTCGATTCTTGTCCCACCTGCATGGGAAAAAGACCCTAGTATAAAAAAAGAACTAAAAGATTTTTATGAATATTATTCAGGTCTCATGGAGCCTTGGGACGGTCCTGCTGCCCTTGTAATGTCAAATGGTAGACAAATCGTGACAAAACTAGATAGAAACGGGCTAAGACCTGCAAGATATACAATAACAAAAGATGATACCATCATTCTGGCATCAGAAGCTGGAACACTTAAAACAAAACCTGAGGATATAAAAGAAAATTTCAGGATAAAACCTGGGATGGTTCTTATGATCGACCTAGAAGAGGGTAAGATTTATTCACAGGATGAGATAATAGAAAAAATAGTTGAAAATAAACCTTTTGGTCAATGGTTGACTGAAAATAAAAGATATATCAAAGACCTTCCAGAGGGGGATTCTAGATATGAAAATGACTTTGATACACTTTTTAATAAATTGATGACTTTCGGATATTCTAGGGAAGACCTCCACGAGGTTATTACCCCTATGGCCAACGATGAAAAAGAACCTATAGGATCTATGGGAAATGATGCTGCTCTTGCTGTGCTGTCTGGAAATGACAAGAAGCTTTTCAATTATTTTCAACAGCTTTTTGCCCAGGTTACAAACCCTCCAATTGACCCTATAAGGGAAGATGTGGTAATGTCAATAACTACCAATATCGGTAGAAAAGGAAATATTCTAGAAGAAACTGCCGACAAGGCAAGGCTCATAAAAATGGACTCACCTTTTATATCAAATGAAGATTTGGATAAAATCGCTTCATTAAATGAAAAAGACTTTAAATCTGCAGTTCTTCCTATGGTTTTTGACCTTGAAGCTGGATTAGAAAAAGGAATGATGAGATTATTTGAAAAGGCTGAGGCTGTAATCGAAGACGGACACAATATCCTCATAATAAGTGACAGAGAGTTAGGAGAAAACCAATACCCTATTCCTAGCCTTTTGGCAACTTCGGGACTGCATCACCACCTCATAAAAATTAAGAAGAGAAACGGCGTAGACATCATAGTAGAAACTGGAGATGCCAGAGAGGTAATGGATTTTGCCCTTCTCATAGGATACGGAGCACTTGCTGTAAATCCTTACCTTGCCCTTGAGTCTATCGACTACATGGTAGAAAACGAACTATACATGACTTCTCAAAATTCTGAAAAGAAAAAAGCAAAATATCTAAAGGCCATAGGAAAAGGTCTCGTAAAAATAATGTCTAAAATGGGTATTTCTACCGTTCAGAGTTACAGAGGAGCGCAGATATTTGAAGCTGTGGGACTCAAGAAGGAGTTTGTAGATAAGTACTTTACTGGTACTACCTCTAGAATCGAAGGTATCGGTATAGAGGGAGTAGAGAGAAGTGTAAAACAAACTGTTGAAAAGGCTAGAGATGAATATAGACCTAATCCCCAAGTACTTCCTAATACAGGTGACTATAAATGGAGAAAAGACGGAGAAAGACGTCTATTCAGTCCTGAGGCAGTAGCGGCACTTCAGCACTCTACACGTACAAATAACTATGATGAGTATAAGAAGTTTGCAAGAATTATAAATGACCAAGGAGAAAAGTTAGCTACAATAAGAGGACTTTTCAAATTTAAAGAGTCAAATAGCATCCCATTAGAGGAAGTAGAACCTGTAGAAAGCATAATGAAAAGATTTGTTACAGGGGCAATGTCCTTTGGTTCCATATCAAGAGAGGCTCATGAGGCAATGGCTATAGCTATGAATACAATCGGAGGGAAGTCAAACTCTGGTGAGGGTGGAGAAGACCCTGAAAGATTTGCAGACAACAGAAAAAGTGCCATAAAGCAAGTAGCTTCTGGAAGATTCGGAGTTACTACACATTACCTTGTAAATGCAGATGAACTTCAGATCAAAATGGCGCAGGGAGCCAAACCTGGTGAAGGTGGGCATCTTCCCGGTCACAAAGTTACAGAAGAGATTGCGGCTACTAGACACACTTCCCCTGGGATAGATCTGATATCTCCTCCGCCACATCATGATATTTATTCTATCGAGGATCTGGCACAACTTATCTTTGACCTGAAAAATGTAAATCCAGAGTCTAGGGTAAGTGTAAAGCTTGTTTCTGAAGTCGGAGTCGGAACAGTAGCGGCAGGTGTTGCAAAGGCTCACTCTGATATGATACTAATTTCTGGTTATGATGGTGGAACTGGTGCATCCCCTATATCCTCTATAAAGCATGCAGGTCTTCCTTGGGAGCTAGGGCTCTCTGAAGCACATCAGGTCCTCATCCTCAACGACCTTAGAGGTAGAGTAAGAATACAGGCAGATGGTCAGATGAAGACAGGTAGGGATATCGTTATCGCGTCTCTTCTCGGAGCAGAAGAATTTGGTTTTGCAACTGCACCGCTGGTAGTACTAGGGTGTATCATGATGAGAGCTTGTCATACCAATATGTGTCCTGTAGGGGTGGCTACACAGAGTCCTGAATTGCGTAAAAAATTCATGGGAAGGTCGGAATATCTAATAAACTTCTTTAAGTTTATTGCGCAAGATGTAAGAGAGCTTATGGCTGAACTTGGATTTAGAACCATGGATGAAATGATAGGAAGAACTGATCTTATTGAGATGAATAAAGCTATCTCACACTGGAAAGCCAGCGGAATAGATATAAGTAAAATACTCTATAGACCTAGTGTAGATCAAAGCATCGCTACAAAGTGCGTTCAAGAACAGGATCACGGAATTGATGATATTTTAGACAGAAAACTTATGGAACTAGCTAAACCTGCATTAGAAAAAGGTGAAAAAGTAGAATTTGATATGGATATATACAATCTGAACAGATCTACAGGGACCATGCTAAGCGGAGAGATCGCCAAACGTTACGGGGAAGAGGGGCTTCCTGAAGATACTATTAAATTTAACTTCAACGGTTATTCTGGACAGAGTTTCGGTGCCTTCGGTATGTCAGGGCTCACACTAAACCTAGTTGGACAGTCTAACGACTATATAGGTAAGGGTCTCTTTGGAGGAAAGATCATTGTAAAGACACCTGAAATTGATGGATTTAAGGCTGAAGATAACATTATAGGGGGAAATACCATTCTTTATGGTGCCATCAAGGGACAGGCATACATCAATGGAATGGTCGGAGAAAGATTCTGTGTAAGGAACTCCGGTGCCGAAGCTGTTGTTGAGGGTGTAGGTGATCACGGCTGTGAATACATGACAGGGGGTAGAGTAGCTGTCATAGGTCCTACAGGTAAAAACTTTGCCGCAGGTATGAGCGGAGGTATCGCTTATGTATATGATCTGCATGGGGATTTTGAAGAAAAAGTAAATAAATTAATGGTTCTCACAGAAAAAATAGAGGATCAAAAGGAATCTGAAAAATTGAAGTCAATGATAGAAAAACATGTGGAATATACAAACAGCTCAAGAGGGAAAGAAATCCTAGAATCTTGGGAAGAAAATTTAGGTAAATTCGTAAGAGTAATAGCTCCAAAATACAAGGAACTTCTTGCACAAGGGAAGGTGAAATAGAATGGGTAAATTAGGTGGATTTTTAGAAATACCAAGGGAAGAGGCTCAAAAAAGACCTGTTGAAGAGAGAATAAAAGACTATAAAGAGCTGTATAAACCTTTTACTGATGAGTATTTGGTACAGCAAGCTTCTAGATGTATGGATTGTGGTGTCCCTTTCTGCCACTTTTCATGCCCTGTGGGAAATGTGTGTCCAGAGTGGAACGACTTTGCACACAAAGCCAAGTGGGAAGAAGCTCTCGAAGTACTCCATAGCACAAATAACTTTCCTGAATTCACAGGGAGAGTATGTCCTGCTCCATGTGAGGGTGGGTGTGTATTAGGAATAAACGAAGACCCTATCACAATTAAAAATATCGAGCTCAATATCGTGGAAAAGGGATGGGAAAAGGGATGGATCAAGCCAATCCTTCCAAAGAAGAGAACCGATAAAAAAATTGCCGTCATAGGAAGTGGGCCGGCAGGTCTAGCTGCAGCTCAGCAGCTAAACAGAGCAGGACACAATGTCACTGTCTACGAAAGAGATTCTAAGGCAGGAGGTATAATGACATATGGTATCCCTGACTACAAAATAGAAAAATGGACTGTAGACAGAAGGATCAGGCAACTTGAACAGGAAGAGGTAAAGTTTGTCTACAACACAAATGTTGGGGTTGATTTTAGTATAGAGGACCTCGAAAAGCAATATGATGCTGTCATTTTGGCAGGAGGATCAAAGCTTGCTAGAGACCTTCCTATTTATGGAAGAGAACTAAAAGGTATTCATTATGCCATGGATTACCTCGTACAACAAAATAAAAAAATAGGAGGTGTTAAAATACCTGCAGATCAATTAATAGATGCCAAAGGAAAATCTGTTGTTGTGATCGGTGGGGGAGATACCGGTGCAGATTGCATAGGTACCGCCCTTAGACAAGGAGCTAAAGAGATATATCAAATTGAGCTTTTAGAAAAACCATCTCTTGACAGACCACAGTCAAATCCTTGGCCAAATTTCCCTCAAGTGTTGAAAGTAAACACTGCTCATGAGGAAGCTGAGATATGTCTTGGAGGAGTATGTCACACTGACATAAGACAATGGAACATCTTGACAAAGGAATTTACCGGAGATGAAAACGGGAATGTAACAACTTTCCATGCTGCTAGAGTGGAATGGAAAGACGGAGAGAATGGGAAAAAATACATGGAAGAAGTTCCTGGAAGTGAATTTACTCTTAGTGCAGATCTTGTTCTTCTGGCCATAGGTTTTATACATCCAGAACATGAAGGACTATTAAGCAGCCTCGGGGTGGAATTAGACAACAGAGGAAATGTAAAAACAGATGATAACTATATGACCAGTAAAGTTGGAATCTTTGCCGCAGGAGACATGAGAAGAGGTCAGTCTCTTATTGTCTGGGCGATAAATGAAGGTAGAAAAGCAGCTGAAGCTGTAGACAAATTTTTAAAATCAAAATAAAAAACTTAAATAAAACTATAAAAAATCCCGGAATAGATTCCGGGATTTTTTATAGTTTTATTATTCAGTTTCCAAGTCTTTCTAACAATTAGATATTTTTATATTAATTTTTTGACCTTATTTAATTCTGTATTCATGACTTTTTTACTAATCTATGATATAATATATCTAATTTATAGATATAATATTACAAATTTTTAGGAGGTTAAAATATGAAATACCTCATAGATTTACACACTCATACAAACGTAAATCCTCATGCATATAGTACTCTCGGAGAAAATGTGCGGGAAGCTAAAAAGAAAGGGATGAAGATAATCGCAATAACAAACCATGGGCCTGCCTTGCCTGACTCTCCTCACTGGTGGTCTCTAAGAAACCTAAGGGCACTGCCTGATGAGATAGATGGTGTAAGAATCTTAAAAGGCGTGGAGGCCAACATAATAGATGAAGACGGAAACATAGACCTTAATCAGAATATTTATGAAATAATGGATATTATTCTTGTGGGCTTTCATCCGGTAGCTGGATATCCTGATGGAAAAGACAAGGATAAAAATACCCGAACCATGATCAATGTTATAAAAAGTCAAAGAATTGATATAATAGCTCACCCAGGGAATCCAAAGTTCCCTATAGATTATGAAGAGGTAATAAAAGTAGCCACAAAATATAATGTTGCTATAGAGTTAAATAATTCATCTTTTAAAGGTTCTAGAGAAGGGTCTGAAGAAAATTGTAAGTCCATAATGTCCATTGCTAAAAAATACGGATGCTATCTCTCCCTTGGAAGCGACGCTCATTTTTCACATTCTGTAGGTGATCTTGACGTAGTAGGTGAATTACTTGAAAAAATTTCCTACCCTAAGGAACTCATTCTAAATTCAGATGTGAAAACCTTAAACTCTTTTTTGAGTTTAAGGAAAGAATTGAAACCAAAAGAAATACCGGATAATATCTAAGCTTTATGATGGTTTAAGTTGGATTACATGAGTCTATCCTGCCATAAAACCATTTACTTTTTAGTTTATTTATGATATAAGTTAATGTGATTAATTACGTGTGTTATTTAAGGAGGAATTCATAATGTCTATTAGAATAGGTAATCTTCAGGTAGAGCTTCCTATTATACAGGGAGGTATGGCCATCAGAGCATCAATGGCAAGACTTGCTGCTGCTGTAGCCACTGAAGGCGGAATCGGTCTTATAGCCGGAACTGCCCTTTCACCAGAAGAGCTAAAATCAGAAATAAAAAAAGCAAGAGAACTCATAAAGAAAAAAGGCGGAGCACTTGGTGTAAACATAATGTTTGCCGCCAATAACTTTGTTGATCTAGTTAAGGCGTCTATAAATGCCGGAGCAGATCTGATAGTTTTTGGAGCGGGTTTCTCTAGAGACGTCTTTGAACTAGGAAAAGAGTCTGGTGTGCCTATTGTTCCTATAGTTTCTTCACTGAAGTTGGCTAAAATATCTGAAAAACTTGGAGCAGCTGCTATTATCGTTGAAGGCGGTAACGCAGGAGGACATCTAGGAACAAATCTCGACTCTTGGGATATTGTTGGAGAAATAGCAGAAAAAATATCTGTTCCTGTATTTGGAGCTGGAGGAGTTATAACTCCTGAGGATGCGAGAAGAATGTTAGATCTTGGTGCCGACGGTATACAGATGGGGTCTAGATTTATAGCTAGTGATGAGTGTGAAGTAAGTGATGAGTTCAAAGAGATGTATATAAATTCCAAGGAAGGGGATGTCGTAGAGATAATGAGTTCTGCCGGACTCCCTGCTAATGCTATAATATCTCCATATGTAGAAAAAATCCTTAATGAGGAAACGGAAAGACCTAAAAAATGCTCCGGTTGTCTAAAAAAGTGTACTATGACATTTTGTGTTAACGAAAGACTTGTAAAAGGCCACGAAGGAGACTATGAAGAGGGAATCTTCTTTGCCGGAAAAGATGCTTGGAAAATAGAGGAAATTCTTTCTGTAGAGGATATAATGAAAAAATTCAAAGAAGTTTTCTAAATTTTGCTTAACTTTTTTTGAAGATTTGTTTATAATCTAACTTGATATATCTCACTTTAGGAGGAAATTTATGATTAAAAATAGAGTTTGTGAACTTCTCAATATAGAATACCCGATATTCCAGGGGGCCATGGCATGGATTGCCGATGGTCATCTGGCAGGTCACGTATCTAAAGCGGGTGGACTTGGGATAATCGCAGGAGGAGGGATGCCTGCTGAAATCTTAAGAGAAGAAATCAAAATTGTTAAATCTATAACAGACAAACCATTTGCAGTAAATCTCATGCTGATGATGGAAGAGGTTGCGGCACAGGTCGATGTCTGTATAGAGGAGGGAGTTCCTGTAGTGACTACTGGTGCAGGAAACCCAGCCCCTTATATGACAAAATTAAAAGGTGCAGGGATCAAAGTGGTACCTGTAATCCCGTCTGTCGCTCTTGCAAAAAGAATGGAAAAAATCGGTGCAGATGCCATAATTGCTGAGGGTACAGAAGCAGGAGGGCATATCGGTCAGCTTACTACTATGACACTGGTACCTCAGATAGTTGATGCTGTAAATATACCTGTCATAGCTGCTGGAGGTATAGCCACTGGAAGACAATTTATGGCTGCCTTGGCACTAGGAGCAAGTGGTATCCAGGTGGGAACAAGATTTATAGTGGCTCATGAATGTAATGCCCATGACAACTATAAGGATGCAATTTTAAAGGCAAAAGACAGATCTACCGTTTCTACAGGAAACCATACGGGCCATCCAGTGAGAGTAATAAATAACAAACTTGCAAAAGATTTGATTCAACTCGAAAGAGAGGGAGCTCCTGCTGAAAAATTAGAAGAAATGGGTAAAGGAAGCTTGAGGTTAGCGGTTAAAGATGGAGACGTCGTGAACGGAAGTGTTATGGCTGGTCAAGTAGCATCTATGATATGTGAAAAGCAAAGCTGTCAAGAGATTATTTTGGACTTGATGGAAGACTTAAAAAATAAAATTTCTCATTTAAAAAACAATTTTTAATAATAATATCATGAATTAAAAAAGATTCCTTATTATAAATTTAGATAGTCTACTTCAACTTTTGTGTAAACTATCAATTTCATAATGTAGAATCTGAAGGATACGGGGGAGTAATAGCAATTTATTGCTATTACTCCTTCTTTTTTATCTTAATCTTAAAATACATGTATCTCAAGGGAAGAGCATGAGGGTAGCCTCTTTCCAATAAGTACATGTCTGAGATGAAATCTAGTTTGAGAGTCTATCTGCAAAATAGATTTTCAACTGTGAATGGATAATTCCCCATTCTATCCTACTCTATGTCTATTTCTTTGTAATTTATACCATTGCCAAATAGAGAAGCTTTAAAAGGCTATCATCTGTGGAAAAAACAGTTCTACTTTTAGTTGATTTTCTGATGATCAAATGACAATTAAAGCTTTCGCAGAAGTACCCTGTTAAAACTTTTACGTCAGATAACGGCAAGGAATTCTTTAGATTTAAAGAGCTTGAAAGAGAATTGGAAGTAGGATGTTATTTTGTAAATCCTTATCATTCTTTGGAAAGAGAAACGAATAAAAATTTTAATGGATTATTGACAAGATATTTTCCTAAAAAAACAGGATTTTGAAAATTAACAAAAGAAGAAGTAAGAAATGTTACACAAGCACTTAATAATAGACCAAGAAAACGTCTAGGCTGGACAACGCCCCAAGAAGCCTTTTGGGGCGAAATAAAATGTTGCATTTAATTTGACAATGTAGGTTAAAAAAAACAATAGTAATTTTAATTTCAAAGGTCATATTTTTCTAAAGCCAGGTTGTTAAACAAAATCATTTTATGACAATGAAAAACACCCCATAGGACAAATCACACAGAAGAACCACTGCAATCCTCAGAGTCTTTAAAATATGAGTTCAAAATTCGAATGTTAACTAACCCTTACAAGTCTTCATTTATTCTTTGAATTTTTCAAACTTAGTGTGGACTATAAGAAACAATAATTTTTTCTATAATCTCTTTTCCTCTATATGTTTCGAAGAATTCCATGGTACTCTCTGGAATCAGTCGGGATAGCTCTTCAGAATTGATGCCATCGTTTTCCCTTATGGATTCTCTGACCTTTGAGGCACTTATGTAACCTGTTTCTTCCGACCCCTCTTTTCTTTTTATAACATGAACATTTACGCCTGATTTTACTAAAATTTCAGAAAGTGCTGCATTGTATGAATTGGTCACATCGCAGTAAGGTTCCTCTCCAACAAACCTCTCAAGGATATTAAACTTTCTGCAGAAATAATTTGCAAATATTTTTGCGTCAAGGGTGGTGTATGCCTGCAAAAACTCCCCGGATTCTCTCAGGAAATATGCGGGAAATGTGGCTGAGGATATGATGTATTTCCCTCCTGGAATGACCTTTACGTTTTTCAGATCAGACACCCCTTTTTTCACGAGGTCATACCTCACATCGAATGGGAAAAGAGACTTATTCTCCTCTACTACAAACAAAAGAACCTCCTGGGCATTTGCACTGGCCCTTTCCACAAGGTACCTGTGCCCTAAAGTGAAGGGGTTACAGTTCATAACAAGTGCCGCTTTTGGGGTGCTAGAGTCTATAGAGAACTCACTGGAGATTTTATCAAGAAACTTGCCGATTCCACACATTCCTCCTTCCAGAAGAACCACCTTGTCCACCTTTTCCACAACACTGTATCCAAGTGAGGTGAATATCGACTCGTAGACCGGCTTGGTGAAAATGTAGGAGTGGAATATTCCCTCCTCGAAAAGCTTGTCCTGCAGGGATTTCAGCATTATGTTGGTTATTCCTGTTCCCTGCATACAGTTATCGATTGCAAAGCACTTCAGAACGTCCTTTGCCTTGGAACATGTTGCAACTATTTCTCCCTGTTCCCTTATGGCAACTGTATAATCTATGTCATCTTCGAAACCGAGATCAAATTTTTGTAAAAAATCTTTAACCTCTTTTAATTCCGATGGATTTTTCAAATGAACTTTTTCTGCAAAATAAACCACCTGTATCCCCCTCATAAAAATTACTGTAAATATAGTTTAAATAAATCCTAGATAGAATTTCCAGAAAATTAATGTATTTCACTACAGATTAATTTTAAAACCTGTATAACTATAAAAAATCTTATCTCTTAGCTCATTTTTTAATTTCATGAAACCGTCTATTCCTGTACAGTGATTTGTATAAATTTTATCTATGTTCAATTTTTTTAACTCTTCAACTGTCTTTTGTATTTTTCTATCACTAATTTTTTGTAGGGCTTCGTTCTTTATATTTAAACTACTTAAATGCATCCCACCTAACACTAAGTTTATACAATCTATTTTTGTTTTATTCATAGCTGTTTTTATAATATTTATGATCCCATTATGAGAACATCCTGTGATGATATTCAGCTTATCGTACTTTTTTATAATCAAAAAAAGTTCATCTTGAAATTTATCCTCCACATAGCTCTCTCCCTCTTTAACGAATAAATTTTTTCCATTTTTTTCGAAATCTGTATGATTATCTATTGTTGTAATGACCTCTATATTTTCATTAATATTTAAATTTTCTTCAATAATTAAAAATTCATTGGGGTATTCTTTATACTTATCCATAAGTTTGAAGCCTATTTCCCTCATAGTTCCGGTTGTATTTGAATACTTCTTTTGAAGTGCTTTTCTTTTCATAATTATTTTAGCTGTTTTGTTTACTTCTAAAACTTTTTCAAGTCCCCCCGTATGGTCGTAATGGCCGTGACTCAGTATTATATAATCCACATCACTTAAATCTTCTTCAAGTATTTCCGCGTTGTGCACAATTGTTCCTGTCTGACCGACATCAAATAATATCTTACATTCTTCTGTTTTAATTAAAAATGACAGGCCGTGTTCCGATCTTAACTCCCCTTTGTAAACTAAATTTTCAATTAAAGTGACTATCTCCATATAAAAGCCTCCTCTTACGATTATTTCTTCTTTAAATTTATTGATGAACTGTTCAAAGATAAATTAACTTTAAATTATTTTTAATATTTGATTATTTAGAACTTCATAACCTTTAGAGGAAAGATGAATTCCGTCAACGGAATAATCACTCTTTAAATTTAACTTTTCATCACAAAAGAAAGGATATAAATTTAAAAATTTCAAATTATTTTTAATTGCAATTTTTTCTATTATTTTATTTAATTTTCTTATTTTAAAGTTTATTTTCGAACGATTCTCTATTGGAAGGACAGATATTAGTACAATCTCTTTAAATTTCTTTTGCAATACTATTAAAATTCTTTCATAAAAATCACGACTTTTTTCTAAAGAAAATCCATTAAGGATATCATTAATTCCGGCTTTGAAAATTATTTTTTCAGATTCCAGATCCATTAGTTGTTCTGTTCTAAAAAAAATATCCATTGTGGTATTACCATAAATACCTAAATTTAATATATCCTCATGTTTTAAAGGATTTAACTCGGTTATGCTGTCTCCTAATAAAATTATTTTTTTCAATATTTTCTCCTAAAAATTATCTTTCTATTCCATCTCTTGCCATAACCCCTTGACTGTAATAGTGTTTAATCTCCATCATTTCAGTTACAAGATCGGCACGTTCTATAACCTTTTTAGGCGCATATCTTCCAGTTAATACCAGCTCGGTTTCTGATGGTTTTATATCTATCAAGTGCAGTATCTCTTCCTCGGTTATTAAATTAAAATATGTCGACACGCAAATTTCGTCCAATACAACCAAGTCATATTTTTTGCTTAAAAGTATTTCTTTGACTTTGCTATAACCCTCTTTTGCTTTTATCTTATCCTCTTCGCTGACATC
Organism: uncultured Ilyobacter sp.; assembly: GCF_963663625.1. Classification (NCBI taxonomy): domain Bacteria; kingdom Fusobacteriati; phylum Fusobacteriota; class Fusobacteriia; order Fusobacteriales; family Fusobacteriaceae; genus Ilyobacter; species uncultured Ilyobacter sp. The sequence continues at coordinate 543,062 of NZ_OY760438.1, forward strand.
TTTAGGAGACATAATACACTCGTCCGTTCCGAACCTCTCAACCAGAACTCCTAACTTTTCTAAAATATTTAACTCCCCGTACTTTTGTCCCTTCATGAACTGAGCCATATAAACTTTCAAATTCTTCCCTAAAGCTCTCATAATTAGTCCAAGACTCGCTGTGGTTTTACCCTTTCCATTGCCAGTGTATACCTGAACATAGCCTTTCATTTTAATCACCCCTGTACTGTTTTTTTAATTTAACCTTAAAAGTTATTTTTCAAACAATTTTCTATCTCTTTAATAACTTCTTTCGAAGGCAGCCTCAAACTTTCTAAAGCTTCCCTCAGATTGACCTTTTCAGAGAAAAAACACTCGTTGCACTGTAGTCCATACTTTTTAAATATACCAATCACTGAAGGATATTTTATAAAAATCTCTCGAACCTTCATTTCCAAAAGAATGTCTTTTTCTTCCATAATTATTACACCTACTCATTTTTTAATTTTTCTATAAATTCAAAAAATCCTACGCTTTCAAAAAAATCTTTTTCAGCAACAGATGGGATTTTCTTTTTTGTTATAGCCTCTATTATTTTTTTTTGAAAAGGAATCTTTAAAGCCACTTCGATTCCGTTTTCCATGCAATACTGCTCTATTTTTTCAGAATTGATTAATGAAATATCAGATTTATTTATGACCACGTATGTTTTCAGATTAAATTTTTTCGTAAGTTCATAAACTCTTTTTAAATCATGTAACCCGGAAAGGGTTGGTTCTGTAACGATTATTGCCTTTTTAGCTCCGGTTATTGAACTTATTACATTACATGCTATTCCGGGGGAACCGTCGACAATAATATTTTTTTTACGCTGAGCAAGGGCTATCTTTTTAGACTGTTTTCTTACCTGAGCTACAAGTTTACCTGATGCTTCCTCTCCAGGTATAAGTTTAGCGTGAACTATATCTCCATAAGATGTTCCAGATAGAGATATTTCTCCTATGATAGTATCCTCCATTGATATCGCACCACTTGGACAGATATATTCGCACAAACCACAACCTTCACATTTAGAACTGTTTATACCTGCTTCTGCAGATATAGCATCAAATTTACAGATGCTGTAACACTTCCCACATTTAGAACATCTCTCTTTATCCATGACTGCCTTTTGAAGCCCTATAAATTTTTCTTTATTTTTTAAATAGGTGTTAAAAAGTATATCTAGATCAGGGGCGTCTACATCACAATCAGATATCACAACATCCTCAAAATAGGGTATCAAAGAGGCTGTCAAAGTTGTCTTTCCAGTTCCACCTTTTCCGGAAATAATTACAATTTCATTTATATCCATTTTAAGCCTCCTTTATTATTTCTGATTTTACTTTTTGAAACAGATTGTAAAATATTTTTTCATATTTAGGAAATTTTATGCTAAATGTAGTTCCAGATGCATAAAGACGAGCAACATCTTCACTATATGGTATTTCCAAAAGAATTTCCAGGGATTCAGAATTACAATACTCATATATCTCATTATCTCCTATCCCTGATTTATTAACAACTACACCAAAAGGTATTTTCATCTCCCTCAGCATCTCCACTACCATTTTCATATCACTCACTCCAAAGGGTGTCGGTTCTGATACTATTATGGCATAGTCTGAGTTTTCAACAGCAGCAACTGTTGAACACGAGGTTCCAGGCGGAGAATCTATAATTACAATCTTTTCTCTTTCTACAGATTTTTTTAAATCTTTTATTATTTTTACTCCGGAGATCTCTCCTATATTGAGTTCCCCGTATTTTACAGGAATACCACATTCCGAAATACCGGAGTATATACTGCCAATCACCCTTTTTTTATAGGATATAGCTTCTTTGGGGCAGACTATTTTGCATCCTCCGCAGTCATGGCAAAGTTCTTTAAATACTACAACCTGATCTTTTGCAGGTATTATTGCGTTGTAACGGCAAAAATTTCCACATTTTCCGCAAAGATTGCACTTAGAACTATCTATTACAGGATACTCTTTAGTTACTATATTGTTTTTTTCAATTTCTGGCTTTAAAAAAATATGGAGATTTGGTTCTTCAACGTCTGTATCTATTGCAATACACCCAGGAATATTTATAGATAGGTTAGAAGCTACTGTAGTTTTTCCAGTTCCTCCTTTACCACTTAAAATAGCTATTTTCATTTTCCCTCCTTTTACGCTCTGTGAAGACCTGCTGGACTGTCCAATGTAGGAAATATAAACTCTTCTAATTTACCACCACTATATGCATTTACAGCTTCCTCTACAGTTGTAAATTCTCCTTTTTTATATGCTTTTATATTAAAAGCTTTTATTGCAGTTGCAGCCTTAGGTCCTATTTCAGGAGCTATTACCACTTCAACATTTTCTTTTGCGATTAGTCTTACTGCCATCCCTCCAGCACCTGTAGGCTCTTCTTTTGCAGTATTTTCAATTGTTATAACTTCATTTGTACCGGTATCCACAATTACAAAATAATCGGCTCTTCCAAACCTATCACTGATTTGAGATTGTATTCCTTTATCTTTTGAACTTATTGCTATTTTCATTATTAACCCTCCGTTTTATAAAATTATTTTTTTCATTCGAAATATACAAAAATCAACTTTTGGAAATGATATATTTTGACTTACCAAGTTTTTTTGTTAGATAAGAACCGGTTAACCGGTTCTTATCTAACTATTTGTTTTAAATTAATGGTCGCATGAATGATTTTCATCGTGATCATGATTGCATACAGATCCTGTCGAAGCCAAATTACCCTTTAAAAATACAGCTAAATTTTCTTGGATACTTCCTCCAGCTCCTAAGATGACATCTACATTTTGAGCCTTGAAAAGATCCACAGCTCTTTGCCCCATACCACCTGTTATAATTGTTGTTATGTCTAATTCTCCCAGAAATTTAGGAAGAAGTCCAGGTTGATGTGGAGGAGCGTCTACATATTCTGTTTTTCCTATTTTCTGGCCATTTACTGTGAAAATTGCAAATTGTTTGCAGTGTCCAAAGTGGGATTCCACATTCTCCTTGTCGTTTGTAGGAAAAGCTATTCTTAATATCTCAGATTTATTAGTATTCATCTCTTCACCTTCCACTTTCTTAATTATTTTATTTACTATATTTTTTAATTCTTTTGCAGCTAAACAGTCATTTTTCGATGAGAAAATATGAGGTCTTCCAGAATCTCCGGCCTCAACCATTTCAGGAGTCATAGGTATCTTTCCAAGCATAGGTACTTCCAGTTCTTTTGCAGCCTTCTCCCCGCCCCCTACTTTGAATATATCTATTCTATCGCCACAGTGTGGGCATACAAATCCGCTCATATTTTCAACTATTCCAAGAACAGGCATATTTACCATTTTTGAAAATTTAACTGATTTTCTAGAATCAAGTATGGCAACATCCTGAGGAGTTGTGACAATTACGCTTCCGTCTACTTTACCTATATCCTGAGCTATTGTAAGAGGCTCGTCTCCTGTCCCAGGAGGAAGATCCACTACCAGGTAGTCTAGCTCTCCCCACTCTATTTCCCCTAAAAGTTCACGGATCGCCCCTATTTTTGCCGGACCTCTCCAAATTATGGGATTATCAGAGCTCTCCATGAAAAAACTTAAAGAAACTACTTTCAGGTTGGAATTAAGCTCATAGGGTTTATTTGAGTTTTGAATCCTAACCCCCTCTATCCCCAGCATTAGCGGTATATTTGGACCATGAAGATCGGCATCTAAAAGTCCTACCTTTTTACCCTGAAGAGAAAGTCCATAGGCAATATTTGTAGAAAGTGTAGATTTACCAACTCCACCCTTCCCACTCATAACGACAATTTTATGTTTTATTTTTTTCATGTTGTCCCTGATCTTGGCTTCTTGTTGATTAGTATTATTTTTTTCCTGACAGCTCATAACTACTCCTCCGTTTTTTCTTTTATGTCTTCACAACTGTTTTTTATATTTATAGCCTTTGTGTTCAGTAAGGCATCCACTATCTTTTTCCTGCCTGATTGGAGCAACCTTTGAACTGTTCCCCTTGAAACCCCCATTACTTCACTGGCTTCTATTTGGCTTTTCTCTTCGAAGTCACAGAGTCTGATTGCTTCAAACTCATCTAAGTAGATAGATATTATATGCAACTCTTTTCTTGGTATCCCGGCAGGTTTGAAAATTTTTTCGTCATCAAATGCACGGCAACACCTTTTTTTCTTTAAACGTGGCATAACCCCCCCTTTTTTCTTACAAATGTGCATATGCACAATACAATAATATCCTTTTTTAATTTTCTTGTCAATACTATTTTAATACTTAAATAAAATATTTAAGGAGGATATCTGGTTAATCAATAGTATTAGAGAGATTAAGAGCATAAAGCTATATTCAGAAAAAATCAAAAGATCTGTGGTATTACAGTATTTTCATAAAAAATAATCTAATTATTGAAATATAAAAAGAGGTGAAACTTTATGATAGTTTTTGGACCTGTTCCCTCGAGAAGGCTTGGACGGAGTGTAGGTATCAATAATATTCCCGCCAAGGTATGTAGCTATTCCTGCGTGTACTGTCAGCTTGGCCGTTCCATAAAAATGACAGAAGAGAGGAAGGAATTTTTCTCTCCCCGGGAAATTTTCGAAAAAGTAAATGAAAAAATCAAAAAAATAAAAACTAAGGGAGGAAAAATTGATTATCTTACCTTTGTACCTGATGGAGAGCCTACACTGGATAGAAATCTCGGAACTGAAATAGATCTGCTGAAAAAGACAGGAATAAAAGTGGCTGTAATAACGAATGCATCACTTATATGGAGGGAAGATGTTCAGAGCGATCTTATGAAAGCAGACCTTGTATCCCTTAAAATTGATGCCGTGGATAAAGAAGTTTGGAGAAAAATAGATCGACCGTATGCAACTTTAAATTTAGATATGATTTTGAAGGGAATTATGCAATTCTCCATGAAATATAAAGGAAAACTTATCACCGAGACAATGCTTGTAAAGGGATTAAATGATACTCCGAAATGTCTTGAGGAAATTTCTGGATTTTTAAGAGGTGTAAAAGCGGCTGCAGCATATATATCCATCCCCACAAGGCCACCTGCAGAAAAATATGTATTCCCGCCTGATGAGGAGAAAATCAATCTGGCTTATCAGATATTTGGAAAGAATCTGGAAATTGTAGAGTATCTTATTGATTATGAGGGCAATAAGTTTGATACCACCGGGGAATTGAAGGAGGAGATTCTTAACATCACTTCAGTTCATCCTATGAAAAAAGAGGCAGTACAAGAATTATTAGAAAAAGCAGATGAAAATTGGAATTTAATAGAGGAGATGCTTTTAAAACAAGAACTTGTAGAAACAATATACCAGGGTGAAACTTTTTATCTGAGAAAATTTTAAAATAATTTATAACTATCTCTGCAGATTGTTTGTATTAATTTTTTTAAAGGAGGACTAAAAAATGCAAAATACATTCTGGACTGCATTGACTTCAAGTTTAATAGCTGCCTTTGTAACATCTATAGGTATCTATACGATACGGCATTTTTCAGAATGGGGGCGTAGAAACACAACATATTTTATGTGTTTTGCCGCGGGCATACTCGTATCCGCTTCCTTTTTACATATAATTCCAAAATCTATTTTTATGAATTCGCGAGCACCTATATACCTGTTATCTGGATTTTTTGGGCTGCATGTGTTCAATCGTTTTATTACAGCATTTGTCTGCGACAAAAGTCCCGAAAAATCAGAGTATGGGATCGGCATTATAGCTATGTTGGGTATCGGTTTCCACTCCTTTATTGACGGATTTATATATTCAATCTCATTTACGGTTAATACTTTTACAGGCTTTGTATCAACTGCTGGAATGATACTGCATGAATTCCCAGAGGGAATAATTACCTACTTATTATTGACTCAAAGTGGATTCGGTAAAAGAACCTCTCTAGTGCTTGCTTTTTTGGCTGCAGCTTTGACAACCCCACTGGGAATGTTGGTTTCATACCCGATTATCAGTAAGATCAATAGAGAGACACTAGGGGCTTTACTGGCATTTTCCGGAGGTACACTTGTATATGTAGGTGCAAGCCATCTATTACCTAAAGCAGAGCAAGAACATAAAAAATTTAGTTTGATCGCTTTGGGGGCTGGAGTTCTTACTGCAGTATTTATTATTCTGTCAAAAAGGCATTAAAAACTCATGGGTATTCTAGAGAAAAAAATAAAAGTTGTGAAAAGCTTAAAAATAAGAGTTGTTAAGACGCTCTTGGCAAAATTATTATACAGATGTAACAATTTTGTCATAATTGAATAGTATTATATGTATAACAAATAAATCAGGAGGTGGAAATAATGAAAATAAAAACCTTTTTATTAGGTTTTATGTTGATTGCATCTAGTATTTTTTCAAGTGTAGGCGCTGCCAGAGTAGAGAATAGAGACACTTTTAGTATAAGGGAAATTTTAACCTACTCAATGGAAGACGAACTTTTGGCAAAGGCTGAATATGAAAAAATACTTGCAATGTATGGTGAAGTAAGGCCTTTTACAAGTATAATTGAAGCTGAGAAAAGACATATAGGTTATCTAGAACCTCTTCTAGAAAAATACAAAGTAGAATATCCCAAAATTTCTGAAGATGAGGTTATTTTACCTAAAAGTTTGAAAGAGGCTTATGAAATAGGAGTTAAAGCTGAGATTGCAAATATAGAGATGTATAATAAGTTTTTAAAAAATGAACTTCCCGAAGATGTCAGAGAAGTATTCATAAAACTTAAAAATGCCTCAGAAAATCATTTGAGAGCTTTTAAAAGGCACTTAAGCAAATAGAGTTAAAATAGGTAGTCTGGCTTTCCCATTAGGTATTAATTAGATTCGCATTCATTTTGGAATAAATCATATATGTATTCTGATTAGGCCTAAACAAATGATTTTGGAAAAAAATATCATGATCATTTAAATATAGAACTTTATAAACAAAAAGAGAGGGTTTCCCTCTCTTTTTTAACTTGCTTGAATTTAGGTCTTTAATACTAAGCTTTTATAAAAATTTAAGTCAAGATGTCAGGTACGCTTGATAAAACAATTCAAAACTAAACTTTATTTTTCTAAAAATTACGGTGATTTAATTTAACAATTTAAGATGTATCCCAAATTTATTTTAAATTTAATATGATCTTTCTAGTTATTAGAAGTAATAACTGTATTATTAAACAACACTTGACTTTTAAATTAAATTGAAGTAAAATATTCAAAATATTTGGTTCTTTAATGAAAATTAAAGATTAAAAGGGAAGTGGAGTGAAATTCTCCCACGGTCCCGCCACTGTAAAGCAGACCATGGTTCAGTTATTTCACTGGGATTATTTCCGGGAACAAGAATTACATGGGAAGAAGCTAAGCCAGGAGACCTGCCATATATACATAATTTTTATTATCTTGCGAGGACAAGCATAGTATGAAAACTCTTTTTGATTTTAGAACAGGTTTTTGCTAGAATTTTTTGCCCCTTTCAAGATTGAACAGGGGTATTTTTTATTATAAATTTTAAATAATTTAAAAAGGAGCGGTTCAAATGACAGAATTAGCAAAATATATATTAAAAAATGGAAATATGTCCCCTTGTGACAATAATTCCACGATGACAGAAGTAGCAAAGTATATATTGAAAAAAGGAAGTATCTCACCTTGTGGCAGGTATTCCACAAAAACTTCTAATGAATATTATACATTATGGAAAAAAATAAATAAAAGAAGTGAAATGACAGGAGATGTTATATTTTCAGACTATGAATCTTATAAGGTTAATCAGCATCTAGAGGAATGGAAAAACAAAAGGGTATATTGTGGAAAAAGAGTTAAAATATATTGATTTAAGTGAAACCTATGATAAAAATCAAGTTATTACAAGAAAATATATCTTGTAAACTTGCAAAAATAGAAAAATCCGGTAATGTATTCTGTGGTTATTAAATCAGTTCACGTAATCCAATAGCTAATATTTCAATTCTTCCAGAGAATCAAAACACTTTCCTCTAATGAAATCTGTTTTTATAGTTTTAAAGGTGGCTTCTGCCACCGCATTGTCATACGGAGTTCCTTTCATGCTTAAAGAACGCTTGATACCTTTAATATCAAGCGTTTTTTCTATCAAATGATTTTTAAATTCATTACCCCTGTCTGTATGAAAAATTTTAATTTTTCTAAGATTTTCCCTTACTGTGGCAAAAGCTTTTAACACAAGATCTGCATCCTTGTTTTTTCCTGCGCAGCCTATTATTTCCCTATTAAAAAGATCTATCAAGACACAGATATAGTTCCAGGAATTGAGTACTGACGGAGAAAGATTGTACTCTCTAATAATTATTTTCTTTTACTATTGAGATGAAGTTGAACGATTTGGTTTTTGAATTTGTCATTAAAGCTACGTCTTGTCTTTATTTTTTGGTTATAAAAATTATCTCCATTTAATCAATTAATTTATTTTATATGACCTTAAGAAAACTGTCCAATTTATTGTAGCCTATCCAAAAATAAAAATAGACCCCTATCACTATAGAAGTCTATCAGATCTATTCTTTAAAATACATTTTTTCTAATCAACTCTAGCTTTAAACTCCCTTTAGTAAACTCTAAAATATATTTATCTATCATCATTCCTATAAGATCAAACTCCATCTCTGTCTCACTGCCACCATTTAATTGCCAGTAATACTCTTCTACCTCTGCTTGCCTCGGTATCGATAAAGAATCCTCCAATTCGTCTAATTCAGACCTTGTAAAATCTAAATTATCAACTAAAAATGTAATAGCTATATCTCTATCTATTATATTTATCTTTATATCTAGATTTTTCCCACCCTTTATCATTAAATAAGTTGTAAGCTCATCTATTATTTTTGTAACCTTCTTAATCTTTTCTATCATTAAACTTCTCTCCTAAATTAAATTTATGTATTAGAGGTACAAGTATCCCTGCTACCATACCACCAGAAAACCCATTATTATATAGATTCATTCCACCGTGAATTACACCTATATTATTTACCACAAATAAGTGCAGAAATCCTGATAATATACCTACAAAAGGTCCATGAACACCAGAGATAGGTGCTAAAGTTGTCCCAAACAAAGCTGATAAAGCTACATTAAAGCTATCAAACTCCCACACTTTTATATAGCTAGCTAATAAAACTCCCAAAACAATAGGGATGCAATTTACCGGATGTTTCCCAAAAGCCCCAAAAGCAAATACAGTAAATATTCCTGCTACCAGCGCACCATTAAGTGTAGCTCCTATTGCAGAGGTAAAAGCTATAGATAATAAACCTAAAATTCCTGAATTTAAAAGGCTAATACCAAAACCTTCAGTTAAAATATGATCTGTAATAAGCCGTCCACCTGTAGACATAAGCATATCATAGCCTTGAAATGAATTAAGGTTGATATAATAACCTATAAATACATATATGCAAAAGACTATTGTTAACAGAAGCTTTAATTCAAAATCATAATCTTGTGATAAAAGATAGTGTTTCTCTATCTCTAGCCCATTTCCTCTAATTACAGAAGCAAATAGATTTCCTAAGATTCCAGCTGTAAAACCTATATTATAAAGATTATATCCATCATGAAACTTTAGCATATGAGACGATAAAGGAGTCATGATAAAACCAACTATTATACCGGCTAGCACTCCAAAAAAAATGCCGCCATAGCTGCTTAAGTTTAAATTAAAAATTAAAAAACTTACAAGCGGAGCCAATCCTGCACTAAACATCATTACCCCAAATATATTTCTGTAACTTATCTTTTCATATCTACAGTATAGCAGACCACCTATGTATATAGGCAGTATATTAATTGCTGTTTTTCCAAAGAAAGCAAATCCTATAGCTACAAAATAAGCTGCAAATATCAAACCATTAATAGGGATTTTGAAATAGTATATTATAGCTAAATTTATAAAGGCTACTATAATCACATTAAATAAAGTAGAATAGAAACCTCCAACATAGATATAATCTGTTATCAAGACTCCAGAATGCCTTAATATCCTACTATATCCCTCTAAAAGCTCTTCTCTTCCAAATATAAATACTAATAGCAAACAAATTGTAGGAAATACTGCCAATATCCCTATCTTTTGATTATATGTGATTTGTAACTCTTTTTTTATCCTTCTCATACTTAGTCTTCCTTAATGACTTTTATTTTCGATAGTTTTCTTTCTATTTTATTAACTTTTAATTCTAATGAACTTAATATCCAAAATTGAAAATGATTTATTTTTTGCTGTTCATGTATCATCCATATCGTTTTTATACAAGAAAATAATATTCCTAATTGTAGTGCTAAAGTATAGGATATATTATGAAATACAGCCCCCATTATAAATACAAGAAGAACAATCAATAAAAATATTTGATTTACTGCCTTATGATATTTGGAGCCCTTTCTACTCCCTATTTGACCTATTATTTTTCTTACTTTTTCCTTTTCCTGTTTATACTCTTCTAATTGAGATTTTAGTTCTTGATAATTTTCTTCATTCATTCTATACACACCCCTTTGAAAATTTTAGAGATATTTATTATACTACATTAATTCCATTAAACAAGTATTTTATTTAGCTATATTTTTTTAAAAACTATCCTATATATTGTAACCTGTCCATCTCCTATCATAGCCTTTTTAGGTTTTAAGAGTATTTTATCACAGAATTAGAAAGGTAGTAACTTAGGTTAATAGCAATAAAAAAACTTTCGGATATAAATAAACTGTCCGGAAGTTTTTTATTGAATGAAATTTTATGAGATTCTAATCTTTCAAAACTCTTTGACAGTAACTGTCCCTGTATATCCATCTACAACGAGACTCAGACCAGTTTCGATGACTTCTGTTGCGTTGTCGACTCCTGTGACGCAAGGGATCCCGTATTCTCGGGCTATTATGGCACCGTGTATGAGCATCCCACCCCTGCGTTCTACAATGGCAGATGCAAACTGGACAATAAATGTCATATTTGGGTCTACGGCATCACATACAATGACCTCCCCTTTTTTAAACTGAAATATGTCCTCTTGATTTAGGATTATTCTGCTTTTGCCACTTGCGATTCCTGGGCCTGCAGGTTGACCCGTGAACTTTCTTATTCTCATCTTGGAATTTTTGTCCTTAATAGTTGCTTGAAGCTTATTTTTTTTATGCTTTCTTTTTGATAATGAAGGATTTTCCTTTGATAAATTTGAGTTTTTCTTCTTATAGTCTGTATCTAATAACATAATTGAAACAGTATAGGGGCTGATTTTATCATGGCTAGAAAGTCTCTTTGTTCCAGTTCTGACAGCATTCCAAAGGGCGGATTCCAATTTTCCAAGACAGATATTATCGTCGTCTCTGATGCGCCAGCTCACCCTTGCCAAGTTGAGAATGTCTTTTGCAAAATCTAACTGTTCCCCTTTGAATGCAGCTAAAAATTTCTGTTCAAGACTGTCTATATCCTCGACCTCTTTTTTTAAATTGATTTCAACTTCTGTCATGTTTAGGACTAACTGCACCACATCCTCTCTTCTTGCCAAAAGAGACTGTCCTTTATACGGAGAATCTCCGTATTTATAAATAAATAAATCTAGTTTTTCAAAAAAATATGCAGATGTATCATCAAAAATCTTATTTTTTAATTTTTCATGGAGAGCTGGATTATTTTTTACTTCTTTGATGAGGGATAAAAAGGATTTATTTCTCATGACACTCATCATCTCATCTGATTTTAGCAGTTGAGTGAATTCATAGGGGTCTGCAGGTTTTACCGCATCATTATATACCCGGCCAAATAGTCTCACACCGTGGGCAAAAGGAATGAGTTCCTGCCAGTAGATATCGTGCCATTTTTGGTAAATTCTTTCTCTATGCCTTATCTCCTCAGACAGTGAGGCATTATCTAATGAGTTCAGATCCATAGATTTCATATCAGCAGCAGCTTTTTCCATACCTGGCAGTATTTCAACTTCTATACGTTTTTGCATCTCCTTCAGAGTGGCAAAGCTCTTTGTGAGACTCCTGTACCAAGGTCTCTTGTCGTCCTTTTTCCAAAGTGCATCTCCATCGGTGGCCTTTTTCAAAGTCGTCACCGGCCGCACCTGAAGAAGATAAAGTTTTTTATCTTTTATTGTCCATTCTAAATCAACAGGAAGGCCATATTCAGCATGGAGGGTTTTTAAAGTGAAATAAAGGGTGGTGAGTTCTGACTTCTCTAGAAGGCTGATCTTATCTTTCTTATATTTATTTTTTATATTGCCATCTTTTGGGTCGACCATCCATCTCTCAGGCTCCACCCTGCCGTCTACCAGGTCTTGATTGAGCCCTTGGACAGCTTCTATTACCATATGTTTATTATCTATCGGGTCTCTGCTGAAGGCCACTCCAGAAACATCCCCCTCAATAAGTTCCTGTACAATTACTCCCATAGATGAGTCCAATGGGTCTAATCCTAGTTCCTCTCTGTACAATAACGCCTTGTCTGACCAGAGTGATGCCCATACTAGTTTTATATGTGTCATGATATTGTCTATTCCTCTTATATCTACGTAGGATTCGTGGAGTCCTGCGAAGGAGGAATTGCTGCTGTCTTCTCCTGGGGAAGATGACCTAACTACCACAGGTAGATTTTTGTACTGAGATAAGCCTTGGTACAGTTCATTGTAAATCTTATCAGGAAGTTCTGTCCTCAGAAACAAATTTCTTATACGAAGAGACGTATCCCAGAGCTCCTCCCATCTCATAGAAGATAGCTCTCTTCTTGCAAATTCCATTTTTATTTTATCAATTAGACCTGTTTCCTCTACAAATTTTCTGTACAGGTCTTCAGTTACGGAGACACCTTTTGGGATGAGATACCCTAGAGAATACAGTCTCGAAAGATTGTATGCCTTTTCTCCGACTTTAGGGAGATCCTTTCTTCTTATTTTTTTTATTGGGATTATCATATTCCCACCCCCCTAAGAGTCCTCTTCAAACTCGAGGACGGAAACATTTTGGAATCTTTCCACCACATCATACCGACTTATATCCACAGATACCACAGAGCATCCCTTAGAAAGTGCAAATTCATCCATCTGCGGATGTTTTAAGAGAAATATTTTTAGGAGATCTTCCCTCTCTTTTCCAAAGCTGTCTTTTGATTTCCCACTTATAGTTATCCCCACAGCCTGAGACAGATCCATCTTCTGATTTTGGCTGTTATCGATCATGAGGGAGACCATATTGTTCTCTGATAAATAATTAAATTTTCTTGTATCCCGTGGAGTTATAAAAACAAGTTTTTTAAGGTCCTTTGTGATTGCAAATGCCACCAGACTTGTATAAGGTTGATTTTTGTGAGATGTTGCAAGGACTGCAAAAAGCTGCTGTGAACTCACTTTATCAATGAGTTTTTTTAATTCTTTTATACTTTTCATAGGGAGCTCTCCTTTGCATAGAACTTTATTTTATTTGTTTAAGGCTATATGGGACAGGTTTTAGTTTACTTTTTATTATGAGATGTATCTGGGAAGATCAAATTTTTATCTGAAAAACTTTTCCCTTTCTGCTATAAAGTCGGTTGTCACTTTGTGTGGTATAAGCTTCAATCTCTTTTCCCAACCTGTTATAAAGAGAGAAGGCCTTTAGATGGGATGATTTTATGAAAATTTCCTCTATACCTATTTCTTTGTAGTAAGGAATAACAATCTGACGGAGCCATTCCTCTCCTATCCCTCTCACCTCAGGAACAATATGAAAGTAACTAATGGTTATGCTTTTATCATCTTGAAACTGGCAAGGGAGTTTTACTTTAAAAATACGATCAAGGTCTACCTTCCCGCCTGTCACAAAAAGAACACCTACAATTTTAAAACCATTTTTTATAAAATGAGTTTCGATCCATATGTCGTGAGACTCTCTTATACTTTCTATAAACCTGCAGCAGTGTGAGACCTCATTATAGTCATCCCACTTGTTTCTGATTTTCCATAATACATTTTTAGCTATTGGCTCTAGATATTTAGGGCTAAATCCTTTTTCAACATAATATTCTAAATTATCAGCTTTTTTTAACAATTCCAATTTTATCAGACTCCTTTTTTAAACATTATAGGATTACATCGTAAATGAAAAACTTAATAAGAAAATACATTATAAATTAATTATAGTATGTATTTTTAAATTATCATATTAAAACTCTTAAATCATGAATTTATGAATATATAAAAAAAATCCTTTTCTTAAAAGGGAGTTTTTATTTATGGCTTTTCCCTGTCCTTACATTGTCAAATTAAATGTAAGAATTATATTCAAAATTTGACAAAAAATATTGACAAGTTGTTCTAAAAGTGATAAAAATGTATTAGAGGGTGGTAACGATACCACAAAAGGTGATGACATGACAATAAAAGAGATTGCAAAGTTAGCAGGGGTTTCTACCTCAACAGTTTCAAGAGTTTTAAATGATTCAGGCTATGTGAAACATGATGTAAGGAAAAGGGTAGAAAAGATAATAGACGATACAGGCTACCTCCCAAGTGACACTGCAAAAGACCTGAAGAAAAAAAATACAAAACTTATAGGAATTATAATACCAAAACTTAGTTCTAAGACCATAGGACTTGTAGCAGACGGTATAACAAAAGTTCTAGATGAAAATGGATATAGCTCCCTACTTGCAAAAACAGGATTAGATTTTGAAAGGGAGATGGAGTTTATAAAAATATTCAAACAGAAAAGAGTAGACGGGATTATTTTTGTAGCCACACAGATATCAGAGGAACATGTGAACCTATTGAAAAAAATGAAAATACCCACTGTTTTTATAGGTCAGGATGCAGGTAGGTATAATTTTTCCTGTGTTGTTCATAATGACTATGGTGCCACAAAAGAGATGACGAATTATCTTGTAAAGAAGGGGCATAAAAAGATAGGATTTATAGGTGTAGATGAAATAGATGTGGCAGTGGGCTATGAAAGAAAAAGAGGCTATATAGATGCTCTTTGCGAGAGTGAAATTGAGATAGATGAGGAATTAATCACCATGGGAAACTTCGAAATTTCCTCTGTGGACCTTTCCATGAAAAATCTTATGGAGAAAACCCCCACGGCAATACTAGCAGTTACCGATAACCTGGCTATAGGGGTCATAAATTACCTCTTGAAAAATGGTTACAGGGTTCCAGAAGATGTATCGGTAGTAGGAGAGGGAGATTCTGGAATAGCGGAGATCTACAATCCTAGACTGACAACTATAAGATATCAGTATTTAGAATCTGGAGAAGAAGCCGGAAGAGTTTTGATGAGGATTTTGGATACCGGTAAAATAGAAAAAAAAATAATGAATTATAAATTGGTAGAGAGAGAGAGTGTCATAAAACTATAGGCATTTTCTTTCTCCAAGATGTGGTAACGATACCACAAAAAGAAATATTTTTATCGTTTATTTTGTAAGATGTGAGGAGTTGGTATTCTGATGGGTATTCTATCAAAATTATTTGGATGTAAAAGTAAAACCAGAGAAAAGTTTGTGGAGATTTATTCTCCCATTGACGGTGATATAGTCGACCTTGCAGATGTGCCTGATGAGGCTTTTGCATGCAGAGCTATAGGGGACGGCGTAGCAATTGTTCCATCGGAAAATGGAGATGTGATACACTCACCGGTGGATGCAGATGATATGAGCATATTTGAAACAAACCACGCAGTGTCCTTTGAATCAAGAGAGGGACTAGAGATAATAGTACATTTCGGAGTGGACACAGTAAACTTAGGCGGAAAAGGTTTTGAAAGAATCGGTAAAGAAGGGTCATCAAAAATCGGTGATAAGTTGGTGAGGTACGATCTGGAGTACTTAAAATCCAATGCCAAATCGGTAAAAACTCCCGTTATAATATCAAATATGGAGATAGTAGAGGAGATAGAGAGGGGATCTGGAAAAGTAAAGGCAGGAGAACTTCTTATGAAGGTAAAAATAAAGTAGTCTGGGAAAACTTGTGAATTCAAATATGGAGTGTCGGTATAAATTAAACTATTCAGATAGAGAGAAGGAGGAGTAGAATGAATTACAAAAAAATAGCTCATGAGATAATCGAATGTATAGGTGGAAGAGAGAACATATCAAGTGCGGCCCACTGTGCCACAAGGCTGAGACTCGTGTTAAACGATGAGAGCAGCGTAAATAAAGAGAGAATAGAAAAAATAGAAGGGGTAAAGGGAGCATTTTCCACTGCAGGTCAGTATCAGATAATCTTGGGTCAGGGAGTTGTAAACAAAGTATATGCAGAGATGACAGGCGGTGGAGAGATAAAAGCCTCTTCAAAGAGTGAGGCAACGAAAGAAGCTATGAAAAACCTGAACATCTTGCAAAAAGCTGCCAGAACATTGTCAAATATATTTGTTCCGGTAATCCCTGCAATCGTTGCATCCGGGCTTTTAATGGGACTTTTGGGTATGGGAGCGAGATTCAACTGGTTCGATTCATCTAGCGATATTTTTGCTCTGTTAGATATGTTTTCCAACGCAGCCTTTGTATTTTTGCCAATACTCATAGCATTTTCAGCAGCTAGAGAATTTCAATGTAACTCTTATCTTGCAGCAGCTCTCGGAGGAATTTTAATCCATCCGGCCCTTCAAAATGCCTGGACTGTTGGTGGAGGGATCTCAGAATTTTTTCAGATCGGCGGACTCAAGGTAGCAAAATTAGGTTATCAGGGAACGGTGCTTCCTATACTCATAGCTGTATGGGTCATGTCTCATGTGGAAAAAAATATAAGAAAGATTGTTCCCAATGTTCTTGATATTATACTGACTCCCTTTTTGACAATACTCATTACAGGCTTTGTATCACTTTTTGTAATTGGACCTGCAGGAAGAGCCTTAGGTACAGGGATATCTCTTGGACTTGGAGCGGTTCTGAGCGGGGCAGGTGCAGTTGCGGGACTTATCTTCGGTGGGGTTTACTCCACGATAGTTATAACAGGAGTTCATCACTCTTTCCATGCCTTTGAAGCTGAGATGATAAAAAATATAGGCGGAAATTATCTGCTGCCTATTTGGTCTATGGCCAATGTGGCTCAGGGTGGAGCAGCCTTTGCAGTATTCTTCAAAACCAAGGACAAAAAATTAAAATCCATAGCCCTTCCTTCTGGAATATCTTGCTTACTAGGAATAACCGAAGCTGCTATATTCGGTGTGAATTTGAAACTGATCAAACCTTTTATAGGTGCTGCCATTGGAGGGGCCTTAGGTGGGGCATATGTAGTTATGACAAAAGTCTTTATGACGGGGGTTGGAGTAACTGGTATACCTGGAACCGCAATTGTAACTACAAATTCCATGGTTAATTACGTTATAGGGATGGCCCTTGCCCTTGGAGGAGCCTTTGTTTCTACGTGGGTAATGGGCTTCAAAGAAAATAATTAGTGTATAGGGGGACTTGTCCCTCTTGTAACTATTTTGAATCGGAAAAAAGCTTTAAAAATATAGGAGTGAAAATATGTCTGAATTAATTAAAAAGGCTCTAGGCGAGATAAAGAGTAAAAAAAACTCTGTAGAAAAAGATTACCACAGACTAGATTATCACCTAATGGCTCCCACAGGTCTTATAAATGATCCCAATGGCTTCAGTTATTACAGAGGGAAATACCATCTTTTTTACCAATGGAATCCATTTGAGTGCAATCACAAAACAAAATTTTGGGGTCATTTCCAAAGTGAGGATCTGGTTTCATGGGAAAATAAGTCTCCTGTACTGGCTCCCGAGGATTGGTACGATAAAAATGGATGTTATTCTGGGAGTGCTATAGAGAAAGACGGTCAGCTGATTTTATTTTATACAGGGAATGTAAAGGATCAGTATGGTAACAGAGAGACTTACCAGTGTCTGGCGGTATCTGATAACGGAGAGGAGTTTCAGAAACTAGGGCCTGTCATTACAAATCAGCCTAATGGGTATACCAGACATTTTAGGGATCCTAAAGTTTGGAAAGATAGAGAGATCTACTATTCTGTCATAGGAGCCCAAAGAGATAATCTAACAGGTGCAGCGGTTCTGTATAGTTCTAATGATATTAAAAATTGGAGTTTTTTAGGAGAGATAAAAACTGACCTTGAAAATTTTGGATATATGTGGGAATGCCCTGATTATTTTGAGATAAATGGAGAGGGAGTTTTTATATTTTCACCTCAGGGAATAGATGCAGAAAATGACAAATACAATAATATATATCAGTCTGGATATGTGCTAGGAAAACTAGACCCTAAAACAGTAAACCTTCGGCACGGAGAATTTAGTGAATTAGATAGGGGATTTGACTTTTATGCACCTCAGACAATGATAGATAAAAATGGAAGAAGGATAATGATGGCCTGGGCTGGCCTTCCTGAAGTTGATTACCCTACAGAAAACATGGGCTGGCTACACTGCCTTACAATGCCTAGAGAGCTTCTGATAATAGACGGAAAACTTGTACAAAAGCCTGTAGAAGAGATGAAAAAAATCAGAAAAGACTTTGTTGAGGTTCAAGATTTGTTTTCAGGTAAAAAAAGCTATCCTGATATAGAAGGCGATTCTTTTGAGATGATATGCAGGTTGAAAAGTATAGATGCAGGGGAAGTAGGTATAAATCTCAGAGTTGGAAACAATGAAAAAACAGTTTTGAAATATGATTATTCTGAAAAAAAAGTGATACTAGACAGAGGTAGTTCTGGAGAAATCTTTGCCGAAGAATATGGAACTGTTAGGAAATGTTTTCTAGATTCTTTAGAGATTGTCTTTCACATATTTATGGATAAGTCGTTAATAGAGGTTTTTATAAATGATGGTGAAGAAGTTTTCACTGCGAGAATATTTCCAGATGAAAAAAGCAGTGGAATTGAGTTCTTTTCAGACGGAAAAACAGAGATCAGCATAAAAAAATGGAATATATGATGAGGTGAATGGATGAATCCAAAAATAGTATGCATAGGGGAGCTCTTGATAGATTTTATATGCAAGGACATAGACAGTGACCTTGTAGACGGAGAAAGTTTTGAAAAAAAAGCCGGAGGAGCTCCTGCCAATGTCTGTGCAGCAGCAGCAAAGCTAGGTCAGAAAGTCGGCTTTATAGGTAAGGTAGGCAATGATTCCTTTGGGAAATTTTTAGAGCGAACACTCACAGAAACAGGTGTGGACACAAAAATGTTATATTTTGACAGGGAAAAACCTACAACTCTTGCCTTTGTTTCCCTTAGGAAAGATGGAGAAAGAGATTTTATTTTCAATAGGGGCGCTGACGAGAATCTATCTTTTGGAGAACTAGACTTAAAAAATCTAAAAGATACTAAAATATTTCATTTCGGGTCGGCTACGGCACTTTTAGGTGGAAATCTCAAGAAAACTTATTATGAACTTATGAAGTATGCAAAATCAAAAGGGGCCTTTGTGTCATTTGATCCAAACTGGAGAGGAGCACTTTTCGGTGAGAGAAAAGAGGAGTTTGTAGCTGAAAGTATAAAATGTCTTGCCTATGCAGATTTTACCAAGGTGAGTGATGAGGAGGCCCGGATCATAAGTGGTAAGGAAAACCTTGAAGAAGCTGTAGACGAGATCCATAAATATGGAACACCAGTTGTTGTAGTGACACTTGGAAAAGATGGAACTCTTCTGAGCATAGATGGAAAAAAAATCGTGGTAAAGAGTATAGAGGTTAAATCCATAGATTCTACAGGGGCAGGAGATGCCTTTATAGGGGCTGTTCTTTATAAACTTTCCATGGAAGAAAATCCAAAGGAAGTAATATGCACCCTTGAAAAATCTAAGGAAATAGTGGGCTTTGCCAATAAAGTCGGAGCAATTACATGCACTAAATTGGGAGCTATAGCAGCTCTTCCTACATTAGATGATTTAGAAAAAATAAAGACAGAAAATAATATTGTCAATTGATCTAAAATTAAAATTTTATTTTAAGCCTTTTACAAAAAATACCTGTAAAAGGTTTTTTTGTATATAAAAAATAAAATGATATATATAATAAAAAAATCCAGCAGAGATTTAATCTGCAGGATTTAAAAAAACTGATTTAAATTTTTATACTCTCAAAATAAATTTTAAAAGAATTGAATTTTACTTAAAATTTTCTTTTAAATTCAACATATCCATTTTTTCTAAGCTTACAGGCTGGACATTCTCCACATCCATTTCCGATTATTCCGTTGTAGCATGTAAGTGTTTCATTTTTGATTATATCAAGTACACCGAGGTCATCTGCCATCTTCCATGTTTCGGCTTTGTTTAGCCACATAAGAGGTGTATCCACTACAAACTGGTAGTCCATAGCAAGACTGAGAGTTGTGCTGATAGATTTTATAAATATATCCCTGCAGTCTGGATAACCGCTGAAGTCACTTTGGGATACTCCTGTTATGATGTGATTGATATTTCTTTGTTTTGCAAATATAGAGGCGAAAGTCAGAAAGATCATGTTTCTTCCATCTACAAATGTATTTGGGAGGCCCTCTTTAGGAGCTTCTTTATCTACCGTGATATCTGTTCTTGTTAGAGCATTTGAAGCCAGCTGGCTGAGAAGCCCCATATCAAGGATATGGTGTTCTACCTCGTATTTTTTACAGATGTCTTTAGCACACTGAAGTTCCAGATCATGTTTCTGACCATAATTAAATGACAGAGCGATAACCTCTTTAAATTGTTTCTTTGCCCAAAAGAGTAGTGTAGAGCTGTCCTGTCCGCCGCTAAAAACCAATACGCATCTGTTTTTATCTATTATATTTTGCATCAATAATTTCCTCCTATGATCTGTAAAGTTCCATAAGTCTTCCATAAAGTGCTTCTTCTGACTTAAACCTTCCCCTCAAAGTAGTAGTAATAGTTTTGGTCCCAGGTTTCTTTATACCCCTGGTTGTCATACATCCGTGTTCACCCTTTATTATTACAGCCACATCATTACTTTGAGTTACCTTCTGGATTATCTCTGCTATGTCTTTTCCTATTCTCTCTTGAAGCTGAGGTCTTCTTGAAACCATGTCTGCTATACGGGCTATTTTACTAAGGCCAATCACCTTTTCTTTAGGTATGTATGCAACAGCTACTGTCATATTGTACATAAGTGAAAGATGGTGCTCACAGTGGGAAAATATATCTATATCTTTCATAAGGACCATATCACTCCCAGGTTCGGTGTATATATCCTCTTCGTCAAAAGTAACTCCGTACATCTCTGCGATATCGTCATTTGTATAGGCAAGACCTAAAAATATCTCTGCATACATGTTTGCCACTCTCTTTGGAGTGTCCAAAAGACCAGGCCTGTCAGGGTTGTCTCCTAGGGCTTCTAATATTCCTCTTATATGTTCTTCTATTTTTCTCTTATCTATTTTTTTCATTATACACCTCTTTCTTCTGGGCTCCATATAATTTTATGAAGCTGTATCTGTAGCCTTACTCTATTTAACCTGTTGCTTTTCATAAATTCAACTATAGTCTCTCCATCAATATCTCCATATATCGGACTGAAAAACACATGACACACTTCTGTCAGATGGTAATTGTCCATAATTTCTTTTGCTTTGAAAAGGTCTTGTTTATTTCCCACCACAAATTTTACTGTGTCAAATTCTGTGAGAGTCTCAAAATTTTTCATAAGCATCTTGTCTTCCATAAGGCTTGAGGATCCCTTATAATCCATTGTAAATGATAATCTTCTGCCATGATTTTTTCTGAAACTCTGAATGGCTATACTTCCGTTTGTTTCCACCTCTATACAGAGATTCTCATCCATCATGAGATAATCAATCAGTTCTCCAACTCCTTCCTGTATAAGAGGCTCTCCCCCTGTGAGGGTTACGTTTTTCACTCCGGAGCTCTTGATATAATCATAAATTTCTTCCTTGCTCATTAAAGTAAAGACTACATCATCTTGGTTGGCCCACATGGTGTCACAGTAGCTGCACCTCAAGTTGCATCCTGCCAGTCTTGTAAATACCGCCAATTCTCCGGATTTTTTACCCTCTCCGTTTATGCTAACAAAGGTTTCTACAACTTTATAATTCATCCTATCTCACCAGCCCTTCATAGATGGCACAGTTAGTAGGAGTTTCATAGACATAGATTCTCTTAACTCTGTATCCCATATTTTCTAGTTCTTTGTAAAACTTACTTGCAAATCTCTCTGCCGTGGGTCTAAAATCCACCTCTATAATATTGAAACCGTCTTCCTTTAAGAACGAGAGAGTCTCTCTTCTCATTGAATCTGCCTCTATAATGAGGGAGTGGTCATAAATGTCCACCATTTTCTTTATATCTTTTTTAAGATCACCAAAATCTACCACCATGTCTCTCAGCTGTCCCCCGGAAAAAAGCTTCTCCCCCTCAACCTCTGCCACGACTCTCCATCTGTGGCCGTGGATATTGGCACATTTTCCATTGTAACCCTTTAGAAAATGGGCACTGTCAAAATGGTGCTCTGCTGTCAATATATACATCTGTTCCTCCGTTATTTTTTCATATGATTGTCTGCAAAATAGCAGCATCCTATGGCCCCGTTAAACTGCGGGTCCTCTACCTCTTTTATAGTGTCATAATCATTTTGCAGATATTTTTTAATTGCTTCATTTTGAGCCACTCCACCAGTAACAACAAGGGTTCTTCCACAAAATTTTGTGAGAAGTGGTTTCAGTCTCTTGTACATAGAGTAGTTCACCCCGGCACAGAGCCTCTCTAGTGAGATCCCCTCAGCGATACACCCTATAAGTTCAGACTCAGAAAAAACTGCACAGGTAGAATTTAACTCTACAGGATTTTCATGATGTTTTGATAGTTCCTCTAAGGGAGTTTCTAGTACAGTGCTCATGTTTTCGAGGTATCTCCCGCAAGAGGCTGCACACTTGTCATTTAGATCAAGGTCTGTAGATATTCCTTTTTCCACCTTCACCACTTTTACATCCTGTCCCCCTATATCTAAGAGGATGAAGTTTTTTAGCTTACTCTGAAAGGAGGCACCGTAGACATGGGCTTTTATCTCGTTTATAGGTGTAAATGTCTCTAAATCTGTGTTATTACGTCCGTATCCTGTAGACACAGCACGGTCTATCTCTCCTATTCCCAGTTTTTTTAGATCAACCAGGATTTTTCCGTCATAGGAGCAGTAGTCCCGATAAAATGAAACTGTGCTTACCTTGAGTTTTTTCAAGAGTTTCATATCTTCCATGACGGCTATTTTTACCTCTCGGCTTCCTAAATCTATTCCTACAACTTTCAATTTTTTCCTCCGCTAACTTTTTAAATCGTGAAGCATATCTAAGAATGCCTCTAGGCGAAGCTTCGTTCTGGCATCTAGGGAATTCATTTTGTCCCCTTCTATATTCATAACAGGTATATCTAATCTTTCCTTTAGAATAATATCCTCTATGGCCCTGTGGCAGAATGCCTGGGTATAATGGATTATCCCGTCAAGTTTTCTGAGCTTCACCTGTTCTATGATGTCTTTGAGACGGTACTCTATATCATATGGATATGTATAGTCATAATATTGTTCAAAGATATTTTCTGCTTCGATAGCCCTTGGGAAGGCAAACTCCCTTTGCACTTCATTGTATACAAATCTCGCATCAAATTTTTCTACGAAGTGGTGAAGGTCTACCTGCATAGGAGGTACCCCCAAGTATCCGAGCCGGAGTTTCTTTGGATTTTTTTCTCTTTTTTCTATATGGTTTATTTTTTCCTTGAGAAATTCACCGTATTTTTTCATATTTCCGTCAAAATCGCTGAGGCAAAGCTGGAAAAGGTGATTTTCAAAACCATCGGCTTTTTCATCCATATATGTTAGTTCGTCAAGTCTTATGGCGTCTTTTCTCAATAAGTTTATCTCTTGTCTCACTTTTTCTACTTTTTCTATTGAAACTTCGAAATTATCCATAAATTTATTTATCTCTCTTTTCACTGCCTCTCTAGTGTGGCAGTGGGGAAATGCAAAGGGATGACCTTTTACCCCTTTACTCTTCAGGACTTCTAATAAAACCTTTGTGTTAGAACAGTCTCCCTCTGTGACCCCGATAATCTCGGTAATGTTGTTTTCAAGGCAAGCCCCGTAGATACCCTTGATCCAGGCACACATACTTTTTGGGAAGCCGTCTCTTTCAGCCAAATCTATATATTTATAATACTCGTCAGAAGTTATAAAAAGGTTGTTGAGGTCTACAGGGATATATCCTGCAGCTATCAGAACTTCTGTGGGCACTGTTGTTGTTATTCCTATCTTCTTCATGTGACTCCTTTCTGTGGAAAATAAAAAAAGGCAGAAAATTCTGCCCTAGACAAACGAAAACTTAGTTCTTGAGATTTCTCAAAAACTTAGCCCTAGTTTTGTTTAGAGACAGGATGGTACAAATAAACTGTCTATTATCTTATTTTATAGCTTATTATATCATGTTTCACAATAAATATAAAGTGGTAAAATCTTTGATTAAATTAAAAGCGAGAAGGCATCAGCCTATCTCCTTCAAATAGCAATTTTAATCTGTAAAAATCTCCAAACTGAAGAGTCCCACGATTTTCTTTGAAAAATTCGATCTGTTTTTTCACTATATTTTTCTCTACTGGCAAAAGAATTTAAAGTTGGTTAATTTTGAAAACCTCTGTGACCACAGATGCACACAGATTTCCATGGAACTTAAATAAATATGAAAAAAAAATAACTTTTATGGATTATATGTAAAAATTAGGATAGAATTCTTTGTAAGAAGCAATCTTTAATATAAAAGCTTACTGTGAACATATTCTGTAACCAACGGGCAGACTTATAAAATATTTTATGATTGGAGGATGGTTTATGGCTAGAATTCTTATTTCACCATTAGGGACAGGAATAAAAAAAGAAAATCAAAATGTCTATAAGAAAACGAAATACAAAATAGAGGATAAGTTTTATAATGAAAGTTTTATATCAATAGCCCTCACAAAGCATTTTGATATTGATAAGCAGTTTTTGATTGGTACATCTTCCTCTATGTGGGATGAAGCTTATCTTCAGTATTCCTATTACAATAAGAGAGAACCAGATGAGGAATTTTGGGCCGATCTTTCTGAAAGTATAAAAGACAGGGATCATAAATTTAGGCTGGGTGAAGATAAGATCAAAAAGGTAAGAAGTGCCCTAGGAGAGGAATCTGAAATTTATATTATAAATTACGGTTTAGATCAAGATGAGATCATGGGAAATTTTAATATACTTTTTGATATTTCAAGCAAGCTAAATGACGGAGACGAGATCTATATCGACATCACTCACTCTTTTAGATCGTTATCCCTCTTCGTATTTGTCATAACAAACTATATAAAAAATGTAATGGATAGGGATATAAAGATCAACGGTCTTCATTACGGTATGTTTGAAGCTCCTAAAGAACTGGGGTACACTCCAGTGGTAAACCTAAATCTCATCACACAGATGATGGAATACATTAAGGGAATAAGCGAGTTTAAAAATTACGGCAACGGCTATATTTTGTCCTCTCTTATATCTGATCAAAATGTAAACAAGAAGATAAAAACTATCTCAGAGGTGGTGAATCTAGGGAACCTCACCATGATGAGAAAGAGCATAAATGACCTGAAAGGTGTGGTGCCGATACTTAAAAATAGCAATTTTATAGGTGACAGTATCACAGCCGAAGCTCTGGAAAAATTTGTAAAAAGATTCTCGAATGCCAAAACTGACTCTAAATTTCAGTATGAAACTGCAAAATGGTTTTTTGAGAACAAGAGATACGGGCAGAGTTATATGGTGCTAACAGAGGCCGTCGTAAGCTACATCTGTGAGAAGGAGTATATGAGGACGATATCTAAAGAAGATAGGGATGCAGCAAAGGGAATCCTTTTTGACTGCAAAAGTTTGAGCGAAGGCTATGGCAATATAGGCGAGGAGGAATTTATCCGAAGCTTAAAAAATAAAGATGAAAGCAAAAGGTATAAAAAAATAGCAAAATATTATTTTGAGATAAACGATATCAGAAACAGGATAGCTCACGCAGTGGACCACCCAAATAGCAGGACAAATTTAAAGGGTGATATAGATATATTGCAGAAGAGTATAGAGGCATTCAAGAATCTGCTGGAATAAATTTGTAAAATTGCGATTTTTCTTGTAAAAATAAAATGTAATAATGTTTTCATAAAGATTATTTTTTTCATAAATAGGGAGTGATTAGATGCTTAGGATAAATGAAGAGTGGCAGAAGGTAGCACTCGGGGCTCTGCTTCATGATATAGGCAAAATGATACACAGGCACAATGATTATAAAAATCTTATACCTGAATTGGGTACCAAGCACCAGTCTCTCTCGGTGTGGTTCTATAAAGAGCTGGTAAAACATAAGATTGTAAACGATGACGAATTAATAACAACGATAATTCAAAGACATCACGAAGATTCTAGAATAGATGAACAGTTTAGGGTCCAGGAATTGAAGGATGATAACCTGAAAAAGCTCTCTCTTATAGTGAGCAGGGCAGACAACTATTCTTCAAGTGAAAGAAGCGATGAAGAGGCAGACTATAGCAAGGGGAGTAACAACTATAAGACTACTCCTCTACAAAGTGTTTTTTCAAGGGTGAGTTTAGAAGAGTGCATCAAAGAGATTAGTCCTAGTTTTTTCAAGCTAAGCCCGCTAGACAGTGAAGGGATTTTTTCTAAAGAAAACCATAGGGAAAACTATTCAGGGGACCTGAAAAAGCTAATAGAGTCATTTATGGATGAAGTTTACAGGATAAGGGCAGACGATTTTCACACTCTGTACAACAATCTTCTGTTTCTCATAGAAAAATACACCTGGTGTATAGCTTCGGATACTCAAGGGAAGGTAAACGACATCCCCTTATACGATCACCTGAAGACGACCTCTGCAATAGCACTTTCAAGCTACAGATATCAGATGGAGTTTGAAAAAGTCACCCAAAGCAGGATAAAAAACGGGGATACAGAAAATCAGTTTTTGATCATAGGAGGAGACCTGTCAGGTATACAGAGCTTTATATACAACCTAGGAAGCCAGAGCAGGGGAGCCAAAAGGCTGAGGGCCAGATCTTTTTATGTAAAAACCCTTTCGGAGATATTATCTTACAGGATAATAAAGGATTTAGAGCTGACCCAGGGACATATAGTCCTGCAGGCAGGTGGTAAATTTCACATAATAGCTCCAAATACAAACAGTGTGAGAATTAAGCTCAAAAAAATAGAAAAAGAGGTCTTAGACGAGATATTTCTAGAATTTAAAGGGGAAATATTTATAGCCTTAGATGCTGTGGAAGCCAGCGGTAAAATGCTAAATGGAAACTATAACGAGATCACAGAACAACTGGAGATAAAACTAAATAAAAAGAAAAAGACTAAGTACAGTGAAAAGATAATGGCAAATCCAGTATTTGAAAACCCTATCTATGGTGACGGACAGGGAGCAAGGCTCTGTCCCGTGTGTCAGAGGGAGCTTTTCAACAAAGGGGAGATGTGTAAAAGTTGTGAAAAACAAGTAAGGATAGGAAGCAAACTGCCCCACACAGAGTACATGGCTATAACAAATTCTGGCAAAGGGGATTTTTCATTTTTGGGTCTTGGGGTAATGCTCATAGAGGATAAGAAGAATATCCCTGAAAACCTGTTTTTACTGGTAAACTATAAAGAGGAGAATCCCCTGTATGTATACCCTGAGATCAGAGGGTCCTATGGAGCTTATACACCTCTAAAAGGAAGGGAGATAATGGAGTTTGAAGAGATAGCCGAGAAAGCGACAGGGGTAAAAAATCTTGGTGTGTTGAAAGCCGACGTGGATAACCTGGGGAATATATTTGCAGTTGGACTGAAGGAGCAGTCTATATCAAGAGTTGCAAACATGAGCAAACTTTTAGATTCCTTCTTCAGTAAATTTATAGAAGATAAAATACGTGAAAGCAGGGTGAAGCCTATAGAGTACAAAGGTATAGCTTTGGATCTTTCAAATTTTTATCTGGTCTATGCAGGAGGAGACGATCTGCTCATAGTGGCTCCTTGGAATGAGCTGATTTATTTCTCTAAATGGCTAAGGGATAAATTCAGTGAATTCACCAAAAACGAGAATTTTACCATATCCTGCGGGCTGCACATTATGCACCACAAGGATCCATTTTACATAGCCTCTGAAAAGGCAGGTGAGCTAGAGGAAATGTCTAAGACTTCTGGTAAAAATGGTCTGTCTATCTGGGACAGGTATATTCACTGGGACGATTTTGACAGGGTATTTATAGAGTACGGGGAAAGGCTGTCGAAATACAGCAAAAAAGATTATAAAGAGGGAAAAGAGCCTCTATACTCCCAAAGCTTTCTCTACAGGCTTCTAAAATACACCGCCATGGCAGAAAAGTATCTCTACAAAAAAGATATAAACTCTTTGTCCTTTATATCTAAATTCAACTACGACGTGGAAAGAAATTTAAAGGGAAAAATAATGAAGGTCTACAATAAAACAGAGGCTGAACTAGAGTACGTACCTCAGTGGAGCCTTATTAAAAATGCTTTTTACATTATAGACAAGGAAAAAAATATAAACAAAAAGGCCATAGACTTTCTGGGAAGACACATGAGGGTGGCTTTAAACTATGCAGTGAGAAAAAACAGAGAGGGTGATAATATTGACTAACGGATACAGCCACAAAAACCAAAATGGCAGGGGAAATGATTTTGAGAAGGCTCCGATTTACGATTTTAACAGGCTTCAAAATGGCTATACTGACGAAAAGGGCGACATAAAAGAGCAGTTTATGCTAGGAGATGCAGAGAGGCTGGCTGCATATATTGCTGGGGATAAGAGACTAGACAGATACGGCAACACACATTATAGTGGTATAAAGTCAAGCCAGCTTAGGAATTTTTACGGTGAGGTAAAGGCCCTTCAGTCTAAAATGGGTAAAAAGGGAGAGGAGTTCCATAAAGTCTATCCTTTTGTGTTGATGTTGAAGTCCAAGGCGGCCTACAAAGAGAGCCAGAACAATATTCCGGAAAGTTTTAAAAATTTCATCGACATCAACGTTGAGCTGATAAAAAACGCAAATAAAGATGGGAAAGGGTTTGAGGCTTTTAATAATTTTGCTTTGTTTTTTGAAGTGGTAATAGGATTCTTTAAGGGGGCGACTAAATAATGAGACTCAACAACATCAAAGAGATAAAAGGGATAATGAAGCTAAAAACAGGAACCAGGGTAGGTGGATCTACTGAAAATATCGAGATAGGGGGAAATGACAACCCAGTTATCAGAAACCCCTATACGGGAGAGGTGTATATACCGGGATCATCCCTAAAGGGAAAGATGAGATCTCTCACAGAGTGGCTAGAGGGAGCAGTACCTCCCAGCGGAAAAGTACACAGCTGCAGTGACCCGAAATGCCCTGTGTGCAGGACCTTCGGGAGAGGAGCGGAGGACAGCAAAAGAGCTAAGAGCGGTCCCACAAGGCTGATAGTGAGAGATGCCTATCTTACAGAAGAAAGCAAAAAAGAACTTACAAACCTCAAGGCCAGGACTGGTATGGACACAGAGATGAAATTTGAAAATACCATAAACAGACTGAGCTCAGAGGCCAATCCGAGAAACCTAGAAAGAATCCCGGCAGGTATGGAGTTTGAATTCAACATGTCCTACAAGGTCTTTGACCTTGAAGACGGCTTCGATGAAGAGGAGAACTTTGAAAAGATAGTACTGAAAGGCTTGAAAGCACTGCTCCTAGAGGGTGTAGGGGGAGGAGTATCTAGAGGAAACGGCCAAATAGAGTTCACGTTTCTTTCTGTAGACGGGAAAGATTATTTAGGTAAGATGGAGGAGATAGATGTATAAAGAATATAGGCTAAAGATAAAACCCTTATCTTCCTATATTACTCCTTGGCAAAGTGATACTTTTGTGGGTCATATATTCTGGGCTGTAAGGTATATAGAGGGAGAAGAGTATCTGAAAGAGCTGCTGGAAGAATCAAAAGATCTTATGCCCCCTTTTATATTTTCCGATGGGATAATTGGAAATCAGCTGCCTAAGCCAGACTATCCCCCGGTAAAAAGAAGCCGGCTGATAGAGCTCGGGAAGGAGTACTTTGGGGAAAACAGCTATACGGCACTAAAAAAAATAAAAAAGATAAACGCAATAGAAGAGGATGAGTTCAGGGAGTATATAAGGGGCTGCAACGGGGAAAATTTTATAAAAAGCAGGCTGACCCTCATTAAAAACGGAGACGGGATAAAAAACAGGGTGTCGATAAAGGCTGTAAACACTATGCATAATACCATAAACAGGCTCACAGGAACTACAGGTGACGGAGATTTATACAGTTCGATAGAGTATGTTTCTGATTCTGAGATAAGCTTTTACATAAAGCTTCGGCAGGATATAGAACCAGAACGTCTGAAAAAATATATTGACTTTATAGCCTTAGACGGTTACGGAAAAAAAGCCAGCTCAGGAAAGGGGGCATTTGAGATTATCTCCTTAGAAGAAAACCAAAAGTTTGAGGTGGAAAACCCAAATGCCTTTGTGGTACTTTCCAACTATATACCAAAACCAGGTGACTATAGTGAACCTCTGTCTGTAAAGACCCTCACAAAATATGGTAAAGTGGGGGGAAGCGAAATGGAGATGCCCTTTAAGAAGCCCTTTATATGTTTTGAAAAAGGTTCTGTCTTCAGAGGAGATCCGTCAGGTATAAAGGGAAGGTTATTAGAAAGGCTTCATTATGACAAAAATATCGTACAATTTGGGATTCCTTATGTGGTGGGGGTGAGAATAGATGAGTAAGCTGGATATACTTAATATAAAATGTAAACTTGTGCCCCTGACCCCTATTCACATAGGAAGCGGGCACGATATAGAGCCCTTTGACTATGTCATAGTAAATGGCAATTTTTACAGGATAGATGCCATGAGCATATTTGAAAAGCTGACGGAAAAAGAGCAGCTTGAATTTACCAGAAAGATAGAGGATGGGATGATACCATTCAGAAGTTACATGAAAAATATATACCGTGAAGAGCTGGGATATATCTACAAAAGTCCTGTGGACAGAAACCTCGAGGAAAAGTATAATAAAAAACTAGGTGGGGCCAAAAACAGAAATGAAAATTCCGAATTTATAATAAAAGAATTTATGGGGGGGCTGGGAGGAAAGTACATCCCCGGAAGTACCATAAAAGGAAGTATGAGAGGAGCTTACATATATAACAGGATAAAAAACAACAGCCAGTACAGGCTAGAGAGGGACAAAAGAAAGAAAACCGTCCCTGTGGTGCTCTACAACGATTACGGGAAACCTGCAGGTAAACACGATAAGGGTGAACTGGATTCGAAATTTTCTAGAGAGGCCTTTGGTATGGACAGCCTGACCCCTTTTATCGATCCATTTAAAAGGTTAACTGTGACAGACACGAGAGAGTATCCAGAGATAAGCAAGATAGCAGAGTGCAAAAGAATGTCTGTTGACAAAAGAACAAAGGAGCTTAAAAAGGGAAGCTCAGATTACCTAGAGGTTCTGAAGAGTAAGTATTGGGATGATGAGGAAAACAGCCTTGAATTTTCTATAGGGATAAGGTATCTTGAAAAAGAGGGGATAGAACTCATAAAAAATTACTACGACAACAGCAACAGAAAAAAAAGCAGCTTCGGGGAGATACTGACCTTTGATCAGTATGAATTTTTAGATGCTTTGAACAACAAGATGAGAGATGTAATGAAAGAGGAGATCTCCTTCTACAATAGGTCGGAAAATAAAGAGATACAGGAACTTTATAAAAAAATAAAAGCTGAGTTTGATAATCTAGAGGACAACGAAGCCATCATAAGGATAGGTAAGGGTTCCGGTTTTGCCACATTTACCCACCTGCTGAAATCAAACAATAATCACATTAGATCTGCTTCTAGGGTTCTGGCAGAAGAAAAGTACCCTATGGGATGGGCTAAGATAGTAATAGAGGAGTAGCCATGTACGGAAGTTTTGTGGTAAAGTTTAAAAATATCGGAGAGGATCTAAATATAGCGACTCCCTCTCTTTATTTCAGAGAGTTACTTTCTGAAAAGGCAGGCCTTGGGGAAGAGGAGTATAAGGTCAACGTACTGAGAAATCCTGTAAGCAGCTGTACAATAGAGGGCGGAGAGTTTTTTTACCTGAGGGTATGCTACTTCAGGGAAGAGGGTTTTCTGGCAGCTTCACAGGAGCTTTTTAAATATATGCTTCTTAAACTTCCCCTGGGGCAGTTTGAAATATGTCGGTTTAACTCAGGTGGGAAAAGTAATCTCTGGAGTAAAACTTATGATGCAATAAAGATGGGAGATAGATTTATTTTAGATTTCTATACTCCCCTCTTTATAAAATTTGGCGACAGGTTTATAACTGAGTTCGATATATATCTTTTATTGAAACAACTCTATAGGGAAAATAAAAGCCTTGGGAAAATTGACCTGAAAGAAATAGCTTCTAAGATAAAAGTAAATATCCTTAGGCCCAGGGTCAGCAAGGTTTTTTTTGAAAAAAAATTTGCCTTAGGATTCAGTGGAGAGGCAGAGATAAACCTAGAGCTTTTGAATTATTATGAAAAGGAATCTGTGAAAACCCTTATTAAAAAAGGATATTTTTACGGGGCTGGCTACAGAAAAGAGTGGGGATGCGGAATGTACAGTGTAAAAAATCCAATAACAGATAATGCAGCAGAGGTGGAAGAATGAAGCTAGTAATGGTAAAATTTAAAACAGAGGAGAAATTTGACAACAGAGACAGTGAAAAACTGAGAGGATATATAGGAAACCTGTTTTCTTCCAATGTGCTTTTTCACAATCACTTGGGTAAATATGAGTTTTTGTATAAATCTTCAAAGATATACTACAGGGTGATAGAGGGAGAACTGTCAATAGTGGGTATCTGCCAAGGAGCAGAGCTCTTGCTGGAAAAGGCAGGGGATATAAATGAGGTGGTCATAGGGGGAAAAACTCATGAAATCCTCAGAAAGGAGATAATTGAAAAAGAGTTTGACCTAAATATAGGGGACACCCTGCACAAGTATAAATTTGATACTCTGTGGATGGCCCTAAACGATAAAAACTACAAAAAATACAAAAGTGGGGAATTTTTCCTTGACAGAAATCTTCAGAATAATATAATAGAGTTCTTCAAGCTGTGCGGAGTGTGGGCTGATAAACCCATAATGGTAAAAGGTGAATACAAAGAGCATAAGATAACAAAGAAGGATACTTCACTTATTGGGTTTTCAGGTTGGTTTGTGACCAACGTAAAGCTGCCGGACTATATAAGCCTGGGAAAAAGAAAGTCCATAGGGTTTGGCAGTATAAAGAGGGAATAGGCGGGAAAAAATCAGACCGCCAATCATTATCAAAGGAAGCACAAACAGTGGGGCTTCAACAATATAGGCAGAGGCAGGAGAAAAAAATTCCGCAGGAAAGGAAAAACTCAAAAGAGGTGTATATTTTTTTATGAGGATATTAAAAAACAGATTAAAAATTAATTCTTTACAAAGATTTAAAATGGCCAAACAACAAAGCTGCAATCACCAATTACATGGTAAACTCAACAAAGTGACGGATTAAAATACCATCCAGTAAAAATAAGGATTGAAACAAAATCGAGTAAATTAGGTAAATATCTAGAAGGAAATTAAAATACCATCCAGTAAAAATAAGGATTGAAACTCGTTGGATATAAAGTAATGTGCATTTCTAAACATTAAAATACCATCCAGTAAAAATAAGGATTGAAACAAGTTTTTTTCGGTTTTCAATGTGCTGTTTTGCTTCATTAAAATACCATCCAGTAAAAATAAGGATTGAAACTTAACAGGTAAATCTTTACCGTCAACTACATTAGAAATTAAAATACCATCCAGTAAAAATAAGGATTGAAACCTAAAACAACTAGCCATCAATCCAAATTCCTTAAAATTAAAATACCATCCAGTAAAAATAAGGATTGAAACTAAAGTCTTCAAAGTTTACCATGAATGGTTTTTTTTATTAAAATACCATCCAGTAAAAATAAGGATTGAAACAGTGTTCCGCTATTTCTGATAATCTAGCTGTTATATCTATTAAAATACCATCCAGTAAAAATAAGGATTGAAACTTGCTTTCAATTTCGCAATGGGTGGTCCCGTTGAATTAAAATACCATCCAGTAAAAATAAGGATTGAAACCTCCCTTCTGTTTTTACAACCTCTTTTAATTTGTTATTAAAATACCATCCAGTAAAAATAAGGATTGAAACTCAGATTTTTTATATACAAAGATTAATTTATTTAGATTAAAATACCATCCAGTAAAAATAAGGATTGAAACACAATGTGCCATCTTCATCTATGTTGTAAAATTTGATTAAAATACCATCCAGTAAAAATAAGGATTGAAACTTCCTGTGGAACTTGTGGCATTAACTTGCTTAATAAAATTAAAATACCATCCAGTAAAAATAAGGATTGAAACCCAAACTTTACAGAATTTCGCATTTTTAATATTTAATTAAAATACCATCCAGTAAAAATAAGGATTGAAACATATAATTCCGTTGTATTTATTTTCATTTTTCAGCATTAAAATACCATCCAGTAAAAATAAGGATTGAAACATCATCCTCTAATTTCAAGGCATCTAGTACAGGAAATTAAAATACCATCCAGTAAAAATAAGGATTGAAACATCCTCGGAACAGACACAACCCCATTTTCTATTGGATTAAAATACCATCCAGTAAAAATAAGGATTGAAACTACAAAGTTTGTAAGTGTAAGCTTTTTTGTATTCGATTAAAATACCATCCAGTAAAAATAAGGATTGAAACGTCTGACCACCCTAATTTAGAAGCCTGTTCCCATAAATTAAAATACCATCCAGTAAAAATAAGGATTGAAACTCATAACTTATAAATGTACATTGTGTCATTCCGCTTGATTAAAATACCATCCAGTAAAAATAAGGATTGAAACCTCTTTTCCTTTCATTTTACCAGCCCCAATTTTGATTAAAATACCATCCAGTAAAAATAAGGATTGAAACATCTTGACTAACTTCCACTTTTAATATTGCTTTTATTAAAATACCATCCAGTAAAAATAAGGATTGAAACTGCTCATCTAATAATATAACGTCTGCAATTTCCTCATTAAAATACCATCCAGTAAAAATAAGGATTGAAACAATAATGACAGTTTTTCACTTGGTTTAAGTTTGTAATTATTAAAATACCATCCAGTAAAAATAAGGATTGAAACTCAAAATAATTAAATAATACCTCTAAGCCTCCAGGAGAGCTTCATCTCCCTATTAGAATTGTTGTTATTGAAACTCAAAATAATTAAATAATACCTCTAAGCCTTTTATATTAAAATACCATCCAGTAAAAATAAGGATTGAAACTGTCATTTTCATTTCAATCAGCTCCTTTTGTTTAATTAAAATACCATCCAGTAAAAATAAGGATTGAAACATAGTAACTATTCAAGAAAAATATTTCTTTTTTGTATTAAAATACCATCCAGTAAAAATAAGGATTGAAACAAAAATAAAGTTACTCATAGTTTCTCCCCCTTAATTAAAATACCATCCAGTAAAAATAAGGATTGAAACATTATTAAAATTCGATTGGTATTACGTCAAGTTATTGGACAATTTTTTTTCGTTTTTTATGCTGCTTTTAGGTACTCTATAGGAGACTTCCATCCTAATTTCTTCTGGATTCTCCTATTGTTGTACCAATTTTCTATATACTCAATAATATCAGTCATTGCTTCTTCAAAATCTTCATACACTTTATGGTGGATAAGCTCCTTTTTTAAAACCGAGTGAAAAGACTCTATACAAGCATTATCGTAGGGATTTCCTTTTCTTGAGTAGGATAATCTCATCCCCTCAGATTTTACTGTGTCTTTAAATGCATTTGAAGTATATTGGCTGCCTCTGTCCGTATGGATAATGGCACCCTTAATATCTTTTCTCTTTATGCATGCCATTTTCAAGCTTTCCAGCACCATATCTGTTGTCATATTCTTAGAAAAACTCCATCCAATAATCTCATTGTTATAAAGATCCATAAATGAGCTTAGGTAGCACCATTTATCTTTTTTTGTATGGATATATGTGATATCTCCAACCACTTTTTCATTAATTTTTTCTACGCTAAAATCCTGGTCCAAAATATTTGGTCCAGACTTTTCTTCCACTGCTTCATTGCCTCTTTGAGGTCTGAATTTTTTAACTGTAATAGACATTATTCCTTGTTCTACCATTAAATTTTGTACATGTTTTAAGCTGCATTTATTACCTTTTTTTAATAATTCCTGATGTATTTTTGGAGCACCATATCTTTTATGGCTATTATCCCATACTTTGAAGATTTTGCGCTTCATCTCTTCCCTCTTAAGTTTGTTAGGATTTTCTGTGCTTGATATTCTATAGTAGTATGTACTTTTAGGAATCTTTAGAATTTTGGTTAACTTGCAAATAGGGTGTATTTTAGAAAGAGTGGTGATCAGTGTCTGGCACTTATCTTTACTTAGTTTTTGGCGAATATGGTCATAGCCTTTTTTAATATATCATTCTCTTCTTTAAGCTTCGCAATCTCTTTTTTCATTTCTTCAATTTCTGGATTCGAAGACTCTTTAGTTTTATTTTTATTCTCTTTTTTAGGTTTGTCTACAACCCAATACCTAACTGTTGATTCTGCTATACCATATTCTATTGCTAAGTCCTTAACCTTCTTACCTTTACCCCCGTTGTAAAGCCTAACCATCATTTCTTTAATTTCATTACTATGCTTTTCCCCTGCCATGCAGACCTCCTATTTTCTATTTAATATTTATCATATCAAACGAAAGTAGATTGTCCACCTTTTATACTATCACCAGATATCAAATAAATTGAAGTCAATTAAAATACCATCCAGTAAAAATAAGGATTGAAACAATTATTTTTTTCATTTCCCTTTTCATATTTCACCATTAAAATACCATCCAGTAAAAATAAGGATTGAAACTGTTGCTTAGCAATATTACACCAAATAGAATCTCTGCCATTAAAATACCATCCAGTAAAAATAAGGATTGAAACTAATACATTTTCGATTGTATATTCTGAATAGTCACAAATTAAAATACCATCCAGTAAAAATAAGGATTGAAACTAATACATTTTCGATTGTATATTCTGAATAGTCACAAATTAAAATACCATCCAGTAAAAATAAGGATTGAAACTAAAAATTTGTTTTTCTTTACATCTTGTATATCTTTATTAAAATACCATCCAGTAAAAATAAGGATTGAAACTTGTCCCCGGAAGTGACGTTTGACTTTTCAAAAACGGATTAAAATACCATCCAGTAAAAATAAGGATTGAAACAACGGAGGGACTTTTACATCATCCACCATTTTTTTAATTAAAATACCATCCAGTAAAAATAAGGATTGAAACTTATTTCAAGCATACCCTGTCCGTTGTATTGTATAAAATTAAAATACCATCCAGTAAAAATAAGGATTGAAACTACTGTAGTTATTTTTTATAGGAAATTTTTCGGATATTAAAATACCATCCAGTAAAAATAAGGATTGAAACTTTAATTAAAATACTTAACATTATAATATCCTGATTAAAATACCATCCAGTAAAAATAAGGATTGCCGATTTTGTAAAAAATAGATTTTTTTTGTAAAAAAATAATGTATTATATATGTATAAAAATAGTGTCAAAGAAATGACTGAAAAATCGGGACGGTGTAGCATGAAAAAATTACTGTTGGTTTTTTCCCACAGACTTACAGAGGAGCAGAAGGAATCTGCACAAAAAGATCTGGATATAGGGAAGTTTTTGTATCTCCCGGAAAATCTTCAGAAAATATGGTCTGAGGTGAACCCTGTTAAATTTGAAGAGGGAAAATTAGAACTTATAAAGGAATACATAATAAACAACATAGACAAAGAAGACTATGTGCTAATACAGGGTGAGTGGAGGTTTACCTATGAGCTGGTAAATTTCTGCCGGGAAAATGAGAGGAGGGCTGTCTACTCAAGCACTGAGAGAAGTTCAGAAGATTCAAAAAGCTCAAAAGATGGAGAGGTTCGCAGGAGGATTGTTTTCAAACATGTGAGGTTTAAGCCCTATTATTAATCAGAGGAGGGATTATGGAAGTCACTGTAGAAACCAAGGGAACCAAAATTTCAAAATCCAATAATATCTTTAAGGTAAGGAAGGTAAACAACGAAGAGATAAAGCTTTCTTACAACCAGGTGAGCTCTTTCGTACTTTATCCGGGAGTTAGCATAACAACAGATGCAGTGTGCCTGGCACTTGAGAAAAATGTAGAGATATATTTTATGGATGAATACGGATTACCACTTGGTAAAATATGGGACAGCAGATTCGGATCTACATCCCTTATAAGGAGGGAGCAGTACAGGGTGTTTTCGTCTGAGGCTGGATCTGAAATAGGTAAGGAGTTTATCCTGAAAAAGGCAGACGCCTATATGGAACAGCTGAAGAAATTTTCAGGTTACAGTAGCGAAGTGGAAAAAATAGAGAAGTTTTCAAAATCTATAGCAGAGATAAAGGGATATCCTGAAGATATAAGAAACTCAGTTATGGGTTATGAAGGAAACATAGGTAAGGTTTATTTTTCGGTACTGTCAAAAGAGCTTCCAGCAAAGTATAAATTTGATGGGAGGAACAAAGAGGGGGGAGATTATTTCAACAACCTATTAAACTACGTCTATGGCATACTGTACAGAGTCTGTGAAAAAGAACTTGTTAAAGCCGGCTTGGATCCTTTTTTGGGGATCTTTCATTCAGACTCATATAACAAGAAATCCTTTCTCTTTGATTTCATAGAGGAGTTCAGGCCTGATGCCTCAAAAATAGCCTTTGATTTTATAAAAAAGAAGTACGTCAGGGAAAACTACTTTGATTCTAACTTTAAACTCTCACAGGAGGGAAGGAGGGAGATCAGCCAGTTTTTCAGAAAAAATTTCGAAAAAAAGATTTTTTATATGAAGAAAAATTGGGATAAATATTCCGTAATTCGTTTAGAGGCACAGAGAGTGGCCAAAATTTTGAAGGGGGATGAAGATGAAGTATCTGATATCCTATGATATAAGCTCAAATAAAAAGAGATACAGGGTAGTAAAGGCCCTTGAGGAATTTGGATGCTACCGTATACAAAAGTCTGTTTACTTTATAGACAGCGATGAAAAGACCATAAAAGATCTTAGGAAATCAATAATGGGATATTTTAGAGGGGATAGCCTTATAATTATACCTCTCGAACTTTCTGTGATAAAAAATTCTGAATTTTTGGGCAAGGGATATAGTGAGATGCCTAAGGGGGAGGATATATTCTTATGATAATAACCGTTATGTATGATATAAGTGAAAATAAGATCAGAAAAAATGTGGTGGAAACGCTAGAAGAATTTGGTTTTTACAGATTGCAGAAGTCGGTATTTATAGGAAACATAGATAAGGAGCTCAGAAAAAGCTTGTCTGTTTATATGAGCCGTTTTTTAAAAAGGGAAGACAAGATATATATAATTCCCCTTACAAAATGGTGTATGAGCCATATACTAACTGCTGGAAACGATGTAAGGCCAATTTTTTCAGTGATTAGAAAAAATCAGTTTACGGTATAATTTTGAAAAGGAGGAGAACCTTTGGAGCTTAGGGAAGCTATAAAAAACCTTCTGGAATTTGAAACTACAGAAGATGAGATATGCGATATAGAAAAACATATCAACAATCCTGAATATTATTCTGAAAAGCTTCAGAAGGTATACGACAACCACCTGAATTTAGCTATAGATATTTTTAAAGCGAAAACAGGAAAAGCTTTTTTCAAAAATATAAATACTCTTATCATATTTGCCAGCTTTCAGCTTTTTCCGGATAATCCCCTAGAAACTGGTATAATAGAAAAAAATCTGAGGCTCTTTCCGGGCATCAAAAGAATAGTTGTCTTATACACCAAGGAGAGTTTAGAGGAAGCCGAAAAGTTAAAGAAAAAGTACAGAGACTTTGAAATAATTCAGAGGGAGGTAAAGGGCTCTGACTATAATCATATATACTGCACCCTTAAAGATATCATAAGAAAAGAGTGTATAGAAAAAGAAAACACAGTGATAGACATGACCCTGGGGATGAAATATGTATCTACAGCATACTATAAAATAGGCGTAGAAGAGGGGATAAGGTGTGTGAACTGGAGTGAACTTCAGCTAAAGGGAAAAAATAAATTCGTTAGGGTACCTGGAAGTACCAGGGTAGAGATGTTTGAAGAGCCTGTGATAGAGAGCTTTAAGATAAGGAGTGAGATAAACAGCTCCATAAGAGAATTTAATTTTTCAAAGACTTCTGCCTTTTATAATATGATAAATGCAGATGAAAGAGCTCTTTTCTTTAAAATCTTAGGGAGTATTTTTTCCAAGGAGGTTCTTTTGCTAGGGAGCTATGTTGATATTATTGACAGTATAGAGGAGAACATGGAAAAGATTAAAAATATAAGCTCTCTCTTTGAAAAACACTCTAAGTATTTTAAGTTTTTGGTTATACTAAAGCAGCTTTCCTATCCTGAAGGAGAAAACAGGGAGGAGATCCTGACAGATAATTTCAGACAGTGGAAAAATAAAAATTTTTTCCTGTACGAAACGGAAAAGGTTCTGCTTATAAATATGCTGAAGTTAGAGTATATTTTCTTTAATATTTCTTCCTCTTCCCTGAGAAGAGAGTTGCTAGACAGGATATTTATAGAATGTACAGGAGAAAGGCCCACAGGAGAAAGCATAGAGGAACTGGCCTGTAATCTCATGGAATTGTGCGATGAAAAATCCGATATAGAGTCTTTAGATATAGGGGATACCTATGAAAAATATGTGTCGCTAAAGAACTTTTACGAGAGGGAAAAAATGGGCCTCAGCTTCCTAAACGGTGTCGTTTATATTGAGAAACTGAACATAGAGATCGATTTGAAAAAACATACATCCTACAAAACTATAAAAAATTTTCTTAAAAACAGCAGCAGGAGCTCTAAGGTCATAATGAGCCTCCTTAAAAATCCAAATGAAACTCTAGGGAAAAACTCTATAAGTGAAATTTTTATAAGCAGCGACAAATCATGTGATAGTCAAAATAATTTTTCAAAATACTTTAATGATCTGAAAAAACTGGCACGAGAATTAAACAGGGATCTGATGGAGATAGCCCCGGTGCTGGGAAGCGATCTTATATTGGTGGATAAGAAAAATAAAAGGATAGAGATAAATGAAAGGTTTATAAGGATATAGGGGATTCATATTAGATAAAATAGAAAGAAACTAATTTCAATTCAGCTTCTATTTGTTCTTTTAAAAGCAGACTCATTCATAGTTAATTTATAATTAACATTTTTACTGATTTTAATTTTAACTTTTTTACAGGAGCCTTCTACTGAGGATGGATATGCCCCTTTGGGTTTATAAATAAAAATCAAAAAGGTGATTTCTGTATTTTACAGGGGTCATCTTTTTAAATTTAACAAAAAATACTTTTCTTTTTTGATAAAATCAGAGATACTCTAATAAGGATACTTTAATAATGATTCTGAAGTAAAAAATACAGTTATAAATAAAAGGGGTGTTGCATCCATGAGAAAAATACTTTTTAAAAGCTTTATACCGTTTTTGATCGGAATACTTATATTTTCATTTTTGATACTGCTTAACCAGCTCAATCAGATTGCAATCTCTTCCACTTCACTTTTGGGCAGCTATGGGTATGTCATAAGCTGGGGGCTTTTCGTTGCTCTCGGGATATACACCTTCTACCCTGTGGTGAGGATGCTCACAATGCCAAAGGTAATAAAAAGACCTGACGGAACCTCAAGTCCTGAAGAAAAAAGAGAATTTTATTTTTCACATAAAGACAGGATAATGAGGGAATATTCTAGGAAAAACTCACATCTTAAGGATATAATCTCATCAGAAAATATCGAGCAGTTGAAGGATTCTAATAGCATACAGGCTATTAGAACAGCTCTAGGAGGTATAGAGGCTAGCATGGACAGAGAGGTGGATTCTCTGACAAAGAGTTATGCCACTGCCATATTCACCGCTACTGCTCTTTCACAGAATGGAAGTTTAGATGCTATATTTGTACTGAAGCTTCAGTTAGAGATGATATGGAAGATATCTAGAGTATATAATCAGAAGCCAAAGCTGAAGGAACTATTTTACCTCTATACCGGTGTATTTTCAAGTGCTCTGGCATCTGCAGGGATATCTGAGATACCTGTGGAAGAGATAGCAAACACTTTCATAAACAGTAGCCTAAAGGGAATGCCTATCATCTCGAGGATAGGCAGTAAGATAATTGACGGTGTCTTTGAGGGAACCTGCAACGCACTTCTTTGTCTGAGAGTGGGCTATATTGCCAAGGGATACAGCAAGATATCAGAAGATCTGGATGAAAAATCCATAAGAAAAGGCAGCAGGATGAAGGCTTTACAAACTATAAAAGATATAAACTATAAAGAAACTATTATCAATTTGGTAAAGAGGGATAAAAATGATGCTTAATTTGAAAAAAGGAGTCAAGAAAATACTTTTTCTAGACAGGGTGGAAAAGGTAGAGAAAACAGAAAAGATTCTTAAAAGCGATATCAAAAGATATGACCGGGATATAGAGGAACTTAGGATAGAGGTAGAGGCTATAAATAAAGAGGTGGAAAAAATGAAGAAGATTTCCAAAAGGTATAGAGGGATATTCACCCTCTTGATTCTCGGAAATCTTCTTATGGGTTTATATATTCTATTTAAATTAGAACTTTAAACAGAACTTTTAATATAAACTGAGTTTATGCAGTGTATCAGAATAAATTTATACAGGGAAGTAGGCACAATTTTATCATCAAGTTACCTAGAGGTACCCTTTGCTGGAAAATAAAGGATAGGAAGGCACAAAAAAATTATAAAATAAATTAAGGAGATATTTTTATATATAGATGGAATGATAAGGATTATAAATGTCTTATAGAGGTGACGATAGATATATTGGGTGTGAAGTGTGGGATTATGAGGTATAGAGGCTCTGAGAATAGAGCTGTTTCTTCTTTTTCTAATTTTATAAATTCCCCCAGAATCTAGATTCTGGGGGACATTTTTTATATTTCAAAAGCAGGTATGGAATATTTTTTTTGGTAAATTACATATAGGATTTTAATTTCTGTTTTGTCCAAAAGTTTTACTGCACGAAAGGAGGATTTTTTATGATAAAAAGAAAATTAATAATATTGATGCTGTTTCTTATCTCTTTGTCTCTGATATCTGTTTTTTCCTACGGGGATGTATATACCAAGCAGAAAAAACATGTGGACGGTATGAATATCATGGGGAGAACCCAGCCTGCTCGTGATTTTATTGTAGAAACCTGGATTGGTTCAGATAAGGTTTCAGTCGAGGACGTAAACAGTAAGACAGTTATAGATTTTGACAAAAATATAATAAGAGTAGCTGATCACAATGAAAAAACCATCATGACTATGCCTATGAATTTTTCAGATATTGTGGATCAAAAAAGTAGCGGTATATCCAAAGAGGAGTCTGAAGACTTTAAAAAATTTATGGGAACAATGATGCAGGTAAGTGTAAGTGTAAAGGAAACTGGTGAGAAGAAAAAAATAGGTAAGTGGAACTGCACAAAATATATACAGGTCATGAAAACAGGAATGGGCGAGTTCAAATCCGAAATATGGGCCACAGAAGATATTGATATTGA
Source organism: uncultured Ilyobacter sp. (assembly GCF_963663625.1). Lineage (NCBI taxonomy): Bacteria > Fusobacteriati > Fusobacteriota > Fusobacteriia > Fusobacteriales > Fusobacteriaceae > Ilyobacter > uncultured Ilyobacter sp. Next base: position 586,885 of record NZ_OY760438.1, read on the forward strand.
CAGGGAACTTTATGCAAAATATATCTCTGCCATGAAAGGGACAATGCCCGGAATGAGTGAAAATATGAAAGAGATATTTAAGGAGACTAAAAAAATAAGAGGAATAGAAGTGTACACAGAGCAAACTACCGAAATGATGGGTCAGACTATGAAGTCTTCTACAGAACTTCTAGAGTATAAAAAAGGCAGAGCTCCCGCTTCGGCCTTTGAGATGCCAAGTGGATATAAAATGTGAAATTTTAAATAGTTTTTTTATGGAACTAGAAGATTACTTTTTCATTTAAATATAATATAAAGAAGGGGCAAAAAATTTATTTTGCCCTTCTTTTTTTTGGTAAGAACTTCTAATTTTACTTTTTAAACCTTCTGAATACCATATTCCCTACTCTTTCAGGAAAAGAGCTGGATCCAGGGCCTCTTTCAATGACAGAATCTTCAGGAATATGATAATGGTTTGCTATGATCTCTCTTACACGGCTTGAGCAGAATTGACCCTGGCACACGCCCATTCCTGCTCTTGTACGCCTCTTTACACCGTCAAGTGAGTCAACTTTGATCCCTCTGTTTAGAGAATTTCTGATGGTTTGTTCTGATACCTGTTCACATCTGCAGACTATCCTTTTAGGATCTCCTAAGGGAAGGTTGATAAGAGGTATAGCATCTTTCATGGGAATCATAGCTTCTTTTGGTTTTTTCTTTATAATGGCCTCCCTATAGGGGTCAAAATTTTCCTTTTGAATCATTTTCAAGCCGGACTTTTTTAATATATCCGACACATATACTGCTATCTCAGGAGATGAAGTGAGACCTGGAGACTCTATTCCTGCTACATTGACAAAGCCTTTTAATCTGGTTTCTTCTACAATAAAATCTTTCAAGGAACTTGAAGCCCTTATCCCAGAAAAAGATCTTATTATTTTTTTTGTGTCAAACTTGGGAACTGATTTTCTGGCCTCCTCTATAATATGCTCTAGAGCCTCTATAGAGGTTCCAGTATCCTCCTTGTCCTCTATATCCTGGGCATCTGGTCCTATCATGAGGTTGTCGTGGTAGGTTGAGGTTACCAATATACCCTTTCCTTTTTTAGTAGGGCACTGAAATATCACTTTATTTATCATAGTCCTTGTACCTTTCTCAAAGACCAGATACTCACCTTTTCTTGGGGTTATCTGGAATCCGCCTATACCTGCCATCTGAGATACCTTATCAGAATATACCCCTGCACAGTTGATGACATATTTTGCTTCAAATCTTTTTCTATTTGTTATAACAGAAAATCTGTCCCCTTTATTTTGAATAGATTTAACCTCATTGTTTAGAAAAAGCTCTGCTCCGTTTTGAATGGCATTTTCTATTAGGGCTATACAAAATTCATAAGGTGATGCTATGCCTGCACTAGGGCAATAAAGTGCATATAGAGCCTCTTTGCTGACATTTGGCTCCATTTTTTGTATCTCATCTGAATCGATTATGGAAAGGTCGTTTAACCCGTTTCTTTCCCCGTTTAGCTTTATCTCCTCTAAATGCCTTAAATCTTCCTGGCTAAAGGCGAGGACAAGAGAACCGCACCTTGAAAATCCGAAGTTCAGTTCCTCTTCTAACTGGTCAAACCTCTGATTTCCCTTCCTGCTGAAGTATCCCTTTTTTTTATTGTGGTCAGCATCATAACCTCCGTGGATTATTCCGGAGTTTGCCTTTGTAGCACCTGTGCTCACATCCTCGGTTTTTTCTATTACGGCAATGCTAAGGTTATATCTTGAAAGCTCGCGGGCAATGGCAGAGCCGATGACACCTGCTCCTATAATTGCAACATCATACATTTAAACTCCTCCTTTGTAATCATGTCATTAAATATATTAGTACAAAAAAATAAAAGTAGCTATAGCAATTGAAAATATTATCTAAATATTCCCAGTTGCTATAGCTTTTAGTTTCGATTTTTTTAGTTTTTTTAAATATTCCAAAGGTTTGGAAAGTATACCTCTATGACGTAGAGATTAAAAAAGTACATCCCCGCTGCTATAAGAGACAAAAAAACAAGAAGAGAGATGACCTGGGAACGAAATATTAAGATTGCCAAGACCAAAATAATCAATACAATACCGAGCATAATATTCACCCCCGACTGAATCTCATATAATTGTTTCCAAAAAATATTCTGAAAAATTATTATTAAAATCTATACTAAAAAAATTAAATTAATCCTCTATTTTTTCATTTTACTTTCTCGCATGACAGTAGTCAAACTTTTTTTGTTAAAACAAGTTATATGATTTCTTACCAATATTATTGCTGCCTACAATAAAAAAATTTATGAAATCATAATTAAACCTTAAAGGCATGACGTCTATTACATCTCAAGATCATAAGGTTTTTTTACGATAATAGAATTAGAAGATAAGATGAATTTAAAAGAATTAGTTATTTCCCTTTATGATATCCTTCAAAAGGTCATTTATATAGCTATACAGGAAATTTATTACCTTTTTATCATCAAATCTTTTCATTATTTCCTTTTCCACATCTTTTATTTCAGTGGAATTGTGTATATCAAAATTATTCTGTAAAATATACTTTATGAGTTCTTTTATCCTAGATTCATCAATTAAAATTTTCATATAGCACTCCTCCTTTCTAATTTGGATATTTATATTTATCTATATATTGAAGTAAAATATTGTCTGTTTTTGCCAGTCTTTTTGACACCTCTTTTGCAATGTTGAGCACCAGCAGACAAAACAGTTCTTTATCTGTTTCAAAAATTTCTAAAAGTATTTTTTTTGGAAGGACTATAAACTCTGTGTTTCCTTTTGATATTGCAGTTACTTCATGAGTCTGTATACCTATTATAGAGGCTTCCCCTATACAGTTTCCCTCTCCCAGTTCAAAAAGCTGATAGGGTGTGTAGTTGAAATATTCCACCAGTTTTACCCGTCCTTTTTTTATTATGTATATTTGCGTAGGGGCACTTCCTTGTGAAAATATTACCTCTGAGTCTTCATATTCTACTTTTTTAAGATGCTTTACCAGTTTATTTAATTTAACATTGGATATTCCCTTAAAAATTGATATTTTTTTGAGCACAGGGGATATTTCTTCCACATTTAATATAGGCTTGTATTCTTTCATAAATTTGCCTCCCATACCTTTTATACTTTATTCACTTTCTTTCTTTTTTTTCCTTTAATCAAGTAAAGCTATTAAAAAAAACTGTCAGAATAAATCCGACAGTTTTATGAAAACTTTATTTCATTCTTCCTATAAGTTGTGTTGTTATCTCATCTAACTCCACTCCACGTTCATTTAAAAGTACCAGCAAGTGATATATAAGGTCGCTTGCTTCGTACACGAGTTCAGACCTGTCTGGATTTTTGGCGGCGATAATAACCTCGGCACTCTCTTCCCCCACCTTTTTAAGTATCTTATCAACACCCTTTTCATAGAGATAGGTTGTATAAGAGCCCTCTACAGGATTAGCCTTTCTGTCCTTCAATATACCATCGAGAGCCCCTAGGACCTCTCCCAAACTCATATTTTTTTCCTCAGTAACTCTATTGAAGAAACATGATTTTTCCCCAGTGTGACATGCAGGACCCTTTTGTTCTACTTTTATGAGAAGGGAATCTCCGTCACAGTCATAGGAAAGTTCTTTTACTGTCTGGGTGTTTCCAGAGGTAGCACCTTTATTCCAGAGTTCTCCTCTGCTTCTAGAATAAAACCAAGTTTGCTTAGTTTCGAGGGTTTTTTTATAGCTCTCCTCATTCATATATGCAAGCATCAATACCTGTCCACTTGTGCTATCTTGTATTATAGCAGGTACCAGACCTTTTTCATCAAATTTGATATTTTCCATCTCAATTCCCCCAAAATTATATTCTTATTTCGATTCCCTGCTCTTTCAAGTATCTTTTGAGATCGGGTATTTTGACCTCTCCAAAGTGGAAAATAGATGCTGCAAGACCTGCATCTATTTTAGGAAGCTTTTCAAAAAGTATCTTGAAATCCTCCATTTTACCGGCCCCTCCTGATGCAATTACAGGCACGTCTACCACTTTTCCAACGGCTTCTAAAAGTTCTAGGTCAAATCCGCCCTTCACTCCATCGGTGTCAATACTGTTCACTACTATTTCCCCAGCTCCAAGTTGACATCCTTTTTTAACCCATTCGATGGCTTCTAGTTCAGTTTCCTTTCTACCACCGTTAAGAAAGACTTTGAAGATTCCATTGACTCTTTTTACATCTACAGAAAGCACCACACACTGGTTGCCGTACTTGAGCGCAGCCTCTCTTATAAGTTTAGGATTTTTTATTGCTCCTGAATTTACACTGACTTTATCTGCCCCTGCCTTCAGAACCCTGTCAAAGTCTTGAAGGGTATTTATACCACCACCTACAGTGAGTGGTATAAATACCTGGTTTGCAACCTGCTCTACTATGTCGGTGAAGAGTTCTCTCCCTTCATTGGTGGCAGTGATATCATAAAAAACCAGTTCATCTGCTCCCATCTCATTATACATTTCGGCAAGTTTTACAGGATTATCTACGTCTCTGACCCCTTCAAATTTAACACCTTTGACTACTTTGCCATCTCTTACATCCAGACACGGGATAATTCTCTTGGTTATCATAATTACCTCCTAAAGCACTTCTTCCAGTTTTATCTTCCCTAAATATATAGCTTTCCCGACTATGGCCCCATAAATATCAGCTTTTCTTAAGACGTCTATATCTTTTGGGGTACTAACACCTCCAGAGGCGATTACATCGACCCCTAGTTTATTGATTTTTACATAGGCATCAAAGTTTGGTCCAGCCATCATCCCGTCTTTTGATATATCTGTATAGATTATTGTTTTAACTCCAGTTTCTTTTAGGGATTTGCACAGATCAAAGGCGTTTACGTTGCTTTCTTCCACCCATCCCTTTGTAGCTGCCTTTCCGTTTTTCTCATCTACAGATACAGCTATTTTTTCTCCATATTTTTTTACCAGTTTTTTCAAGAGCTCGGGATTTTCAATTGCTGCAGTTCCTAGAATAATTCTGTCTATTCCCATATCCAAAAGCATTTCAGCAGTTTCAAGAGTTCTGATTCCACCTCCGAGTTGAAGTTTCACATTTACGATCTCTCTTATTTTTTTTATAACATCAAGGTTTTTATTTTCACCGTCTTTTGCTCCGTCTAGATCCACAAGATGTATCCATTCTGCACCTTTGTCTTCAAAACCTTTTGCTACTTCCCAAGGTTTGTCAGAAAAGACATCTACCCTGTTGAAGTCCCCCTTGCTAAGTCTTACTGCCTTTCCGTCTTTTAGATCTATTGCCGGAAAAATTATCATTTCACCATCTCCCCAAATGCTTTTAATAGTTTTAACCCTGTGCTGCTGCTTTTCTCCGGATGAAATTGCATCCCCATTATATTCCCATGTCCAACGACCCCAGGTACCTCTATACCATACTCGCTAGACGCTAGGAGGTCCTCATCCTCTCCATTAGCAAAATAACTGTGTACATAGTATACAAATTCATCCTCTTCCAAATATTTAAAAAGTAGAGAATCCTTATTTATATTGAGTCTGTTCCATCCCATGTGAGGTATTTTTAAATCTTTAGATATATGAGATTTAAAAGAGATTACTTCCCCTTTTAACAACCCTAGTCCATCATACTCTCCGTCTTCAAAACTCTTTTCGTATAAGAGTTGCATACCGAGACAGATTCCAAGTAAAGGCTTACCTTCTGAAACACATTTTTTTATTAGGGGAATGAGTCCGGTATTTTCTAGACTTTTTATGGCATCTCTAAAGGCTCCAACTCCAGGAAGGAGGATACCGTCAGCATTTTTTATTATCTCAGGATCGGAAGTCAGGACATTTTCAATTTCAAGTTTATTTAAAGCACTCATGACAGAGTGAATATTTCCTACACCGTAATCTATAATTGCGATCATCTTATATCACTCCTTTTGTAGAAGGGATCTCCCCTATAATTCTCTCATCTATAGTCACAGCTTGGTCAAGGGCTCTAGCCACACCTTTGAATATACTTTCTATTATATGGTGGGTATTCTCTCCGTGGATAATCTTTATATGAAGAGTTACCCCTGCATTTCTCACAAATCCCCAGAAGAACTCCTTTACCATCTCGCTCTCCATGTCTCCAACTCTCTTGTCAGGAATTGGGTCCATGTGAAGGTATGCCCTTCCGCTTATGTCTACTGCGCTGAGAGTCAGAGTCTCATCCATGGGAAGATAGAAGCTTCCATATCTTTTTATCCCCTTCATATCCCCTAGAGCATCTTTGAAAGCCTTACCCAGGGCTATTCCTGCATCCTCTACAGAGTGATGACAGTCGATATAGGTATCGCCCTCTACCTTTAGCTTTATATCAAAGAGTCCGTGTCTTGTAAAAAGCTCCATCATGTGGTCAAAGAATCCTACACCTGTTGAGATGTCGTATTTTCCAGTTCCGTCAAGATTTAGCTCTAGCGCGATGTTGGTTTCCTTTGTGTTTCTAATTACCTGACCTGTTCTCACAGTTACACCCCCATGATCTGATCTATATTTTTTACAAGTTTTTCCATCTCTTCCCTTGTACCTATGGAAATTCTAAGGTAGCTGTCTATGAGAGGTTTTTTAAAGTATCTTACGAGAACCTTTCTAGCTTTCAGTTCTTTATAAATGTTTTCAGCATTGTCTACCTTTGCAAATATAAAGTTTGCAGTGGATGGAAGCACCTCTATACCTCTTTTTTCCAATTCTTTCACTGTCCACTCTCTGTTTTTTATAATCTCACAGCATGTATACTCAAAATATTCCCTGTCCCTTATAGCAGCTTCCCCTGCCACCTGTGCCAGCCTGTCTAATGGATAGGAGTTGAAGGAATCCTTTACTCTTACGAGACCCTCTATGAGTTCCCTATCTCCTATTGCAAATCCCACTCTCATACCTGCAAGAGATCTAGATTTTGAGAAGGTCTGCACAATTAGAAGGTTTTTATATTTGCCTATGAGTTCTATGGCAGATTTTCCACCGAAATCCACATAGGCTTCATCTACCACCACGAGGTTATCCGGATTTTTTTTCAGGATCTCCTCTATTACAGAGAGTTCCACCCCTATACCTGTGGGAGCATTTGGATTTGGGAATATTATGTTTCCGTTTAGAGCCAGATAATCCTCCGTTTCCATTTGGAATTTATAATTCAGCGAGATAGGCTGATATTCTATTTCGTAAAGTCCACAGTATACAGGGTAGAAGCTGTATGTTATATTTGGAAAGTATAGTTTTTTGTCTTTGAAAAAAGCCATGAATACATGAGCTAATACCTCGTCAGATCCATTTCCTACAAATACATTTTCAGATTCTATATTATAAAAATCCGCTATGGCGTCTTTTAATTCTGTGCTCTCAGGGTCTGGATATTTTTTTAGCTGAGTCCCCACAGCATTTTGTATACTTTCTATTACCCTAGGAGAGGGTGGAAACGGGTTTTCATTTGTATTTAGCTTCACTATATCAGTTTCATTGAGCTGTTCTCCAGGTACATAGGGAGTCAGACTCTTAGTAATATTACTCCAAAATTTCATAATTACTCCTCCTCAAATCTGATTCTTATAGAGTTGCTGTGAGCTGTGAGTCCTTCACTGTCTGAGATCTCTAGCACCGTATCCTTTACTTCTCTAAGGGCATCTTTAGAATAATAGATTACCGAGGTTTTCTTTATGAAATCATCCACCGATAGGGGAGACGAGAATTTTGAGGTCCCGTTTGTAGGAAGTGTGTGATTAGGTCCCGCATAATAGTCTCCTAAAGGCTCAGGAGTATTTTCCCCAACAAATATTGCCCCGGCATTTTTGATGGAGTTTACATAAAGAAAAGGTTCGGCAACCATTAGCTCTAAGTGCTCTGTGGCGATGTCATTTGCCATGTCTATAGCCTCATCTAGGTCCTTTGTTATTATGATTCTACCGTAATTTTCGAGGGATTTTTCAGCTATCTCTTTCTTAGAGAGCTGAGCTAGCTGTATGTCCACCTCTTTAGATACTGCTTCTGCCAGTTTTTCACTAGGAGTTACAAGTATAGATGAAGCCAGTTCATCGTGTTCTGCCTGAGATAGGAGGTCGGCTGCGATATATTTTGGATTGGCGGTGTCGTCTGCTATTATGAGTATTTCACTGGGACCTGCTATCATGTCAATATCGACTATTCCATAGACCTGCTTCTTGGCAAGAGCCACATAAATATTCCCTGGTCCAGTTATCTTATACACCTTTGGCACAGTCTCTGTACCGTATGCCAGAGCAGCCACCCCCTGGGCTCCTCCTATTTTAAAAATTCTGTCCACTCCGGCTATTCTTGCAGCCACCAGGATATTATCCATAATCTCCCCTGATTTTCCGGGAGGAGTTATCATGGTTAACTCCTGCACTCCAGCTACCTTTGCAGGAATGGCGTTCATAAGTACAGTAGAAGGATATGGAGATTTTCCTCCTGGGACATAGATTCCCACCTTTTCTATGGGATTTATCAGCTGACCCGTAATTCTTCCTTTTACCGCATTATCCATAAATGAATTTCTTTTTTGTTTTTCGTGAAATTTTTTGATACTCTCTCCTGCCTCTGTCAGTGCCTTTTTTAGAGATTCAGGTGTTCTTTCCCATGCTCTTTCTATCTCCTCCTCAGTGACTTCCATTTTTTCAAGTTTTGCACCGTCAAATTTTGCAGTATACCCAAGTACTGCACTGTCTCCGTTTTCTTTTACGTTTTTTACTATTTCTTCCACAGTGACGTTTATATCCTTGTAGTCGAGATCACCCCTTGAGAGTATTTCTGCCTTTATAGCATCGTACTCCGAACTTCTGAGTATTTTCATTAAAGTTCCCCCTTTATATCCCCTAGTACTTTCTCTATAGTTTCATTTTTAAACTTATAGCTGACCTTGTTCACTATCACCCTAGCACTTATATCTTCTAGCTTTTCGATTATTTCTAGATTGTTTTCTTTTAATGTGGCACCTGTTTCTACTATATCAACGATGGCATCAGAAAGCCCTACAATTGGAGCTAGTTCCACAGAGCCGTTTAGTTTTATAAGTTCCACTTTTCTTTCTATCTTCTCAAAATGCTTTCTCGAATAGTTGATATACTTTGTAGCTATTTTCATAGTTCTGTTGCTGCTCTTCCAACCCTTTGGAGCTGCAATGGCAAAATAACATTTTCCAAAACCAAGATCGAGCATATCATAGACATCTGCGTCACTTTCTAGCAGTACATCTACTCCGGCGACCCCTATATCTGCGATACCCTTTTCTACGTATACAGGAACGTCGCTGGGCTTAACCCAAAAATATCTAACCTTATTTTCCTCACTGGTAAACACAAGTTTCCTATTTTCCTCTTCTAGCTCCCTGCACGAATACCCTATTTTTTTCAAAAGTTCATATGACTTTTTTCCTAATCTGCCTTTAGGCAGAGCGATATTTATGTACATAATTTTCCTCCCCTAGAAATACTGAATAACTGAATATTTTTCTTTTAGATCTTCAGGGGATTCACTTCTATCCTCTGACAGCACTCTTACTGTTTTACCGTGTTTTCTCATCTCTCTGGCTTTTTCCATGGCTTCAAATCCGCTATCGAGATCAGTGTAAAGAAATAGGTAGTCGATCTTTGTACCCTCTCTTTTTATATAGTCAAAATAGTTGTCTATCTCTACACAAAATCCAAGGGCAGATGCATCCTTTCTGAATCTTTTAACTAGTGTATCGTATCTTCCACCGCTTAATACAGGTTTTCTGATTTCTGAGATATATCCTTTGAATATCAGTCCGTTGTAATAATGCAGAGCCACACTGATCGAAAAATCTACCTTTATCCTGTCCTGGGGATATTTCTTGTTGAGAGCCTTTAGAATCATCTCTAGGTCTTCTAGTATTTTCTTTTGTTTTTCAGTTACAGCCATATTATAGAGGCTCTCTTTTTCTTTTTCAAAGTTTCCGAAGAAAAGATTCAGCTTGATCACCTGAGATATTTTTTCCTGGTCAACTTCCATTTTTTTTAGGTAGTTTTCTAGGTCACTACTTTTTCTATAAAGATATTCTAGTATTTGATTTCTGACCTCTTGATCTTCTGATATAGAATTTACCATCTCTTTTATGAACTCAGTGTGAGAGATACAGAGAATATAGTTTTCGTCAAGTTTTTCAAGTGTCTGTACTGCAAGGTCTAGGACTTCCACGTCAGATAGGATATTTTCCCCCCCGAGATATTCTATTCCCACCTGCTTTCTTTCTCCAAACTCAAGTCCATTTTTATCTGTACGGAACACGCTGTCATTATAGTAAAATTTTCCCCTGTTTGCCTGTGTGTCAGAGAAATATTTTACTACAGGCAGAGTCATATCCGGCCTGAGCACATAGAGATCACCCTTTGGATTGATTATTTTTAAAAGATTTCCCTCACTTATAATATCCTTGTTTTCAAAGTACGTTTCATACTTTTCAAAGGCATTTAGCCTTATTTTGTCGTATCCGTATGATTCAAAGACTTTTTCAAGGTCCAGTACGAATTCCTCTTCTTTTCTGTAATTTTTCATATTCCCCCCTAAAAAAAATACCCGGATACACTTTGGCATCCGGGTACTCTTAAAAAATTCTTAGTTTCAAGAAATGTTTCATCATCCCAGATACAGACCTTAGATTTTCGTTGCACGAAACAGGTCTGTATCTTAAAAGATTACAAACCTCGTCAGCAGTGATGATGGTGGTGGAAAACTGTAAAAGTTTTTCTAAACATTTCTATTCCTCCTAAGATATTATGAATAAGTTTTGTGTATTATATCACCATTGAATAATCTTGTAAACCCGTTTTTTAGTAGAATACTGAAACTGGTCTGACATGCAGCAGTGAAAATTCAGAATCTACTAAGGATTTTTAATGTTTTTTTCCTCGTGTAGGATATATTAGCAAATGGTGTATAAGTAATTTAAGTTAATATTTATCAATAACCTAAAACAATGACTTTCTGAAAAGAAGAGAGGTGTAAAAATGTCAAAATTTATAGCTGGATTGATTTTGATATTATCAATTAATTTTTTCATGTACTTCTATGTGATTTTAAGGATAGCTTCATATTTTAATGTTAAAAATAAAGTTTTCCTCTCTATACTGGCTTTTATTATATCTATTATGATAATACCTGCTACGATTTTCATCGGGAAAAATAATAATCTTTGGACTCAGTTGTTTTATAAAATCTCCGGGATTTTTATGGGTGTTTTTTTTATCACCTTCGTATGCCTTGTGCTTTCAAGAGTACTGGGTTTGGTATCCAAAGTTCCAAGCAGAAATATTGAAATAGCAGCTTTTGGAGTGGCTTCTGTATTGATTATTTACTCTGTTCAAAATGCTAGAAACATAAGTGTGGAGTCCGTAAAAGTAGATGATTTCGGAGAAAAAATAAAAATTGTACAAATAAGCGATCTTCATCTGTCATCAGAATCATCCAACAGGCTTCCTGAGATAATAGGAAAAATCAACTCAATGAACCCAGATATAGTTCTCATAACGGGAGATATTGTTTCACAGGATACCCCTATAACAGGAAAAACCTTTCAGTCTCTAAAAGACTTAAATGCAAAATCCTACTTTGTAACTGGAAATCACGAATATTACATTGATCAAAATAAAATTTGTAAAATTATAGAAAATTCCGGGGTGAAAGTACTGAGAAATGAGGTGGATGTTTTCATGGGAGTTCAGATTGCAGGTTTGGAGTATCACTCCGATAAGAATATCTCTCATGCTATCTTGGAAGGGCTAAACTTTTCCAATGACAAACCGGTTCTGCTCATGAACCATCTGCCCTTTGACCACGGTGATGAAAGGATAAAATTGACAGTGAGTGGACATACCCATTACGGTCAGATAGTTCCTTTCAACCTGCTGGTGAGGCTGACCACCAAATATACAAAAGGCTTGTACAAGTTAGAAAAAGGGTACCTGTATGTTTCACCAGGAACCGGAACATGGGGTCCTCCCATGAGACTTGGATCTAAAAATGAGATTACCCTGTATGATTTAAGGTAAAAGCTCGTATCAACAGGTATAGGTCAGCTATTTTATCGGAGGGAGGATTTTATGAAGAAAAAATCTAAAATTTTTAGTTTTTCCCTAAGCATCCTATTTTTTATAGCTGCGATAATTTTAATTCAAAATGAGCTCGCAAATTATAGCTACAGGGATATTAAAAATGCAGTTTCAGAAATAAAGGGGGATATGATTTTTTTATCTGTTCTGCTGTCAATTTTTAGTTACATCCTTTTAATTTTTTTAGATTCTCTTGCCTTGAGGCACACAGGATTAAATTTTGAATATTATAAAATAATTTTTGTATCTTTTGTCAGCCGAGCTTTTGGAAATAATTTAGGAATTTCAGCTCTCAGCTCATCTGCCATCAGATTCAGATTTTATTCCCTATGGGGGGTTCCCTATAATAAGATAATAAAACTGATTACTTTTTGCTATTCCACCTCCTGGATAGGTCTCATTGCTACAGGAGGTTTTGCTTTTACCTTCTGGCCTGTGATGATCCCTTCAAAATTTGATTTTTTCTTAGAGGATAACAGAGAGATAGGGATAATTTTTATATTATTGACTTTGTGCTATGTTTTATTTTCAATGGGGTGGAAATATATAAACTTGCATTTTGAATTTCCATCCTTGCCCATCTCTCTTGTTCAGATATCTTTATCAGTATTTGAATGGAGTGTTGCCGGGAGTGTACTTTACGTACTGTTGCCCAGTTCATCTAAAATACATTTTTTTACATTTATATCTATATTTGTAACCGGACAGCTTATTGGTATTATAAGCAATCTGCCGGGAGGTATAGGAGCTTTTGAATTTATCATGATCTCATTTTTATCTCAGTTTATATCTGTGCATGAAATATTGAGTGGCCTGATTCTTTATAGAGTGATATATTATCTTCTTCCTTTATTTTTTGCAGTTGTTCTCCTTGGGGCCTATGAAGTTTCTATTAAAAAAGAATCCTTTTCTGGACTTACAAATTTCTTTGATAGTTTTATAGCACCATTTATTCCTGTATTGCTGGCTGC